>JBBSRZ010000030.1:0-26769 GCA_038242555.1 Flavobacteriales bacterium
GTTTCTACCGTTCCTTTTGTTAAAAATAATGAATTCGATTATAGCGGAATTTTATTTTGGATGAGTCCAGAAGATGCTCATGAATGGGCTTGGATTATATTTATCCCAATGGTTATTTTTATAGTAACCGCAGTATCCAATGGCGCTAATATCACCGATGGAATTGATGGTCTCGCCGCGGGCACAAGTGTCGTCATTTTGCTCACCTTATCTTTTTTCGCTTATCTGTCGGGGAATATAATTTTCGCCGATTATCTCAATATTATGTTCCTACCGAACATGGGGGAAACCACGATTTTCGCCCTTGCTCTTATTGGAGCCGTAATCGGATTTTTTTGGTACAATACGTATCCAGCACAAGTTTTCATGGGAGATACCGGCAGTTTAATGTTAGGTGGCGTAATTGCCGTTTTAGCAATTATCCTTAGAAAAGAACTCTTAATCCCGATTCTTTGCGGAATTTTCTTAATTGAAAATCTCTCTGTAATGCTACAGGTAGGAACTTTTAAATATAGAAAGAAAAAGTTTGGATTGGAATACGCGCAAAATAATCGCTTGTTCAAAATGTCTCCACTTCATCATCATTACCAGAAAGAAGGTTATCACGAAAGTAAAATTGTCAACCGCATGATCATCATCGGAGTTTTGTTTGCGATCATTTGTTTAATCACTTTAAAAGTCAGATAAAAAAATATGAAAATAGTTGTTTTAGGTGGCGGAGAAAGTGGCGTTGGTGCTGCATATTTAGCGAAGAAGAAAGGCCTCGATGTTTTTCTTTCTGATAAAAGCGTGATCAAAGAGGAGTTTAAAAAACAACTTGCCGACGCGGAAATTGAGTTTGAAGAAGGTTCTCACGATGAAGCTAGGATTCTTCAGGCGGACTGGGTGATTAAATCTCCCGGCATTCCGAAGAAAGCAGATATTATTTTTAAAATAAATCAGAAAGGAATTCGACTTTCTTCAGAAATCGAGTTTGGCGCTCAGTTTACAGATGCTAAAATAATTGCTATTACCGGAAGTAACGGAAAAACAACGACGACTTCTCTAATTTATCACATTTTAAAAAACGATGATCTTAAAGTCGGATTGGCTGGAAACATAGGGAAAAGTTTTGCGAGACAAGTTGCTGATGAGAATTTCGATTATTATGTTTTAGAAGTCAGTTCTTTTCAGTTAGATGATATTCAAAGTTTCCGACCGTATATTTCATTGTTATTGAATTTAAGTCAGGATCATCTTGATCAGTACAATTACAATTACGAAGATTATGCAATGGCAAAATTTAGAATTGCCGAAAATCAGGAGAATGATAATTTTTTCATCTATAACAAAGATGATGAAATGAGCATGAGTTTGCTGGAGAAATTAGAAATCAAAGCACGAAAAATTCCATTTTCTACGAAGATGAAATTAAGTGAAGGTGGTTATTTGCAGAACGATAAGATCAAAGTGAAACTGGAAGATGAGTTTTCTATGAAAATAGCTGAATTATCTTTAGTCGGAAATCATAATATCGCAAACAGTTTAGCAGCATCTATTGCGAGTAAAATCTTAAATATCAGCAACGAAAGTATCAGAAATTCTTTAATGACCTTTCAAGCAGTGGAACATCGTTTAGAACAAGTTGCTCAGATTAATGGAGTAACCTTTATTAATGACAGTAAAGCAACCAATGTCAATGCTGCTTATTTCGCGTTAGAAAGTCTGAACCAACCAACCGTCTGGATCGTTGGCGGAGTTGATAAAGGAAATGACTATACCGAAATAGAAAACTTGGTGAAAAGAAAAGTTAAAGCAATCGTTTGCTTAGGCTTAGATAACCAGAAGATCATCGACTTTTTCAAGGATAAAAAAGAATTTATTTATAGCACTTCTAGCATGGCTGAAGCCGTGAAGGTTTCTAAAAGTTTGGCGACCACGGGCGAAACTGTTTTGCTCTCACCATGTTGTGCAAGTTTTGACTTATTTGAAAACTATGAAGACCGCGGAAATCAATTTAAAAACCAAGTATTAAAACAAGCAATCGACTAATTGTAGATTAAAATGCAGGATAGAGACACCAAATTTGAATTATTAAAAGGCGATAAAGTGCTGTGGAGCGTGATCTTATTGATTTCGTTCTTCTCGGTGTTCCCTGTATATTCTGCAAGTTCAAATCTGGAATATATTGTCAATAGTGGAACGACAACCTCTCACCTTATTAAGCATTCCTTTTTCGTGGTGCTTGGTTTGGGTCTTATGCGTTTCGTCGGCTTGTTTAAATATGAATACATCGGGAAACTGAGTAGTATCCTTTTAGGATTAACGATTGTTTTATTAGGCTTAACGATGATTTCGGGACAGACAATTGATGGTGCATCTGCTTCCCGTTGGTTAAAGATTCCTGGGACGCCGATTTCTTTTCAGCCCTCATCCTTTGCCTATTTAATGCTCGTGATCTATCTCTGTCGCTATTTAACTAAAAGAATAAAAAGAGATCGACTACCGATTGAAAACATATTTTACATTTTCGGTCCTGTTCTATTGGTTTTTGGCTTAGTTGCAAAAGATAATGGTTCAACGGCTTTAATGATATTAATGGTTTCCTTAATTGTCATGGTTATCGGCCAATTAAACAAAAAATATATTGTCGGATTCGTCGGATTATCCTCAGTTGCGATCGGGGTTTTCATGTTTGTAGCGTTAAAGACCGATCTCATCGAAAACAATCGAGTTCACACTTGGATGAGCCGTGTAGAAACATTTGCGAAAAAAGACAACCAGATTGATGATGAAGCAGATAAAGCAAAAAACTATCAGGTAATGCAAGCCAAAGCGGCTATCGTTCATGGTGGAATTGCTGGAATGGGTCCTGGTAAAAGTGCTTTGAAACAAATGCTTCCGCAGTCTGCATCGGATTTTATCTTCGCAATTATTGTTGAAGAATACGGGTTTATTGGGGCAACCGTTTTAATCGCTCTATATTTAATAATGATCATACGAATTGTGATGATCGCCAGTAAGATGCCAGCCTTCTTTGGGAGCCTGCTCGTCTTGAGTCTCGGGACCATGATTTTTGTGCAACTCTCAGTCAATATCGCGGTCGCCATTAATCTGATTCCAGTCACAGGCCAACCTTTACCCTTGATCAGTTATGGTGGAACATCAATGTTAGTGACTTATATTCAATTAGGATTAATCTTAAATGTGAGTTCTCGAATTCAGGTTTATGATGAAGAAGGAATGGGTAAAAAACAAAGTATCGAAGAAATAAATGATATCGCATAGATCATGAGTAAAAAACTAAAAATTCTAATGAGCGGCGGCGGAACCGGAGGACACATCTTCCCGGCGATTGCCATTGCGCAGGAAATCCAGAAGAGATTCCCACAAGCAGAATTTTTATTCATTGGTGCGAATGGGAAAATGGAAATGGAAAAAGTTCCACAAGCAGGTTTCAAAATCGTGGGTTTAAATATCGCCGGTTTCGATCGAGGTAATATATTAAAGAATATCAGCTTACCCATAAAGTTGATTTCAAGTCTGGCCAATGCTCGAAAAATAATTAAAGATTTCAAACCTGATTTTGCGATCGGAACGGGCGGATTCGCAAGTGGAGCTGCTCTGTACATGGCTGCAATTTTGAAAGTACCGATTTTTGTGCAAGAACAGAATTCACTGCCAGGAAAAACAAATATTTTTTTAGCAAGAAAAGCGAAAACAGTTTTTACCGCTTATCCCGATATGAACCATTTCTTTCCGAAAACAAAAACTTCTTTTTTAGGAAACCCGATTCGTAAAAATGTAATTAAAGATTTGATTTCGACCAATTCTGCAAAAAAAATGATCGGTCTCGATACGAGAAAATTAACCATTCTTTCCGTCGGCGGTTCTTTAGGATCACGGACATTAAATAATGCTTGGAAAGAAAATATAGAAAAATTAGTAGGAAAAGATTTCCAATTAATCTGGCAGACGGGAAAATTGGATTTTAAAGAAATATCGGAGAGTCAAGACTTCAACAATAAGAAGCAAATTCTTATTAAAGAATTTATCACAGACATGGCTCTAGCCTATTCTGCGGCTGATGTAATAGTTTCGCGCGCAGGAGCGATTGCTGTTTCAGAAGTGGCGATGGCCAAGAAACCAGTTCTTCTAGTCCCATTTCCTTTTGCGGCGGAAGATCATCAAACTAAAAACGCGATGACTTTGGTAGAGAAGAATGCAGCCAGAATGGTAAAAGATTCTGAAATGTCAGAGAAATTCTGGACGACTTTAATGGAGATTTGTGAAAGCAAAAATCTAAGAAAAGAGATGAGTGAAAATTTACAATTCTTCGCGAAACCTTTAGCAACAGAAGAAATTGTCGATGAAATTTTATCATCCTTAAAAATAAATGCATAAAATGAAACTTTTAACAACATATCAGAACTTCTACTTTGTAGGAATTGGCGGCATCGGAATGAGTGCTCTAGCACGCTATTTCAACGCGTCTGGTAAAACGGTGTTGGGTTATGATAAAATGCAGACGAAATTAACTTCCGTATTAGTTGAAGAAGGAATTACGATTGATTTTGAAGATGTTGTAACTGATAAAATTAAAAGTTTAACGCCGGAAAATACGCTGGTTATTTATACACCCGCGATTAAGGATTTGGATATTCTTGAATATTTTAAAGATCATCAGTTTGATGTTTTAAAAAGAGCAAAAGTACTCGGCTTAATAACTGAAAACACGAATTCTATTGCAATTGCAGGAACACACGGAAAGACGACAACCTCTTCGCTAGTGGCACATTTATGCGACGTAGCAAATCTTCGGTTCTCTTGTTTTCTGGGTGGAATTGCGGAAAACTTTAAATCTAATTTTTATTTTAAAGGAAATGAAATTTCGGTTGTTGAAGCAGATGAATATGATCGTAGTTTTTTAACACTTTCTCCGGACTGGGCGGTAATTACCTCAACAGACGCGGATCATTTAGACATTTACGGCGACGATGCTACGATTCAAAAAGGATTTCAGGATTTTGCAGATTTGGTGCCGGAAGGTCAACATCTTTTTGTTAGAAAAGGAATTGACATGGGTCGTGAAACTAAAACGTACGCTGTCAACGAAGAAGCCGATTACTACTCGGATAATATTAGAGAAATTGGCGATAAAATTCATTTCGATTTTCACACGTCCACGGAAGAGTTTGACGATTTTGTTTGGGAAATTCCGGGAATTCATAATGTTGAAAACGCGACGGCTGCGATTGCTTTGTTAAATAATTTTGGAGTCGATATCGAAA
The DNA here is from genome assembly GCA_038242555.1 of Flavobacteriales bacterium. GTDB lineage: Bacteria > Bacteroidota > Bacteroidia > Flavobacteriales > Weeksellaceae > Kaistella. The sequence continues at coordinate 5,271 of JBBSRZ010000030.1, forward strand.
CATTAAAAAAGGGAATTGCCAGTTTTAAGGGAATTAAAAGGAGATATACGAAACACAATTTCGAAAGCGGTAAAATTTATATTGATGATTATGCACATCATCCAACGGAATTGAATGCCGTGATTGGATCGATAAAAACTTTTTATCCGCACAAGAAACTGTTGGTCGTTTTTCAACCGCATTTGTTTAGTAGAACACGGGATTTCGCAGATGGTTTTGCTGAAAGTTTAGATAAAGCCGATGAATTAATCCTGCTCGACATTTATCCAGCGCGAGAATTACAGGAAAACTTCGTCGGAATCACTTCTGACTGGTTATTGGATAAAGTAAAATTAGAAAATAAGGAAGTCTCCACTTTGGAGGATTCCTTTAAAAAGATAAAAGAAAAAGAGTTTGATGTTCTGCTCACCGTTGGTGCTGGGAATATCGACACTTTGTATGATGGCCTTGTAGAATGGCTGGGAGATAAAAAATGAAGAACAAATTCAGAATATTAAAAATTTTAAGTACCGTAATTATCTTTGGATTTCTACTTAGTTTCTCGTTGAAAAGATTCAATGAAAAGCCCATGGAACAGATCACCGTGAAAATGAAACAGACCAATAATCCAGTTTATTTCATTGATGAAAAAGTAGTGAAAGAATTGGTTCGGAAATCAAACCCCACGAAAAAAATTGGTAACCTTGATATTCCAGAGTTAGAGAAAAAACTGAATGAATTTCCGGCCGTAGACAGTGCAAATGTATATCTGAATTTAAACGGAAACCTCAATCTAGATATTAAGCAAAGAGTTCCGGCTTTTCGATTAAGTAAAAATGATCGTGATTTTTATGTAGATGAAAAAGGAATTGAATTTCCGACCTCAAGAAATTATTCGTTTCCGTGCATGTTAGTTACGGGAAATGTGAAAAAATCGGAGTACGTGCAATTGGCACAACTCGTTAATAAAATTGATAACGATTCATTCAGTAAAAATTATTTTATCGGGATTTCTAAAAGAAACGGGAATTACGAATTGCTAACGAGTGAAGGGCATTTCAAAGTAGAAATTGGAGATTTAGAAAAGATAGATTTAAAAGTAAAAGGTTTTAAAGCGTTTGTCGAAAAGTATTTAATATATCAAAACCCTGAGAAATACACGAAAGTGTCTATTAAATATGACAATCAAATTGTAACGACGTTAAATCCTCACTACAAAGAAAACGACAGTATTATTTCGGTTGGGAAAAAGGAGTTGGCAAAATTACCGGCGCTTAATCAGAAGAAAGAAGATGCGTTGAAAGAAGCAAACACACCGCCGAGAAAAGAAATAAAAAAGGCGGTAAAGAAGCCGCAGGTTAAACCAAAGGTTTCTCCGAAAGCAGAAATAAAAAAACCTAAAAAGGTAGAGACTAAAACAGCAACTGAACCTAAGAAACCAAAAGCGAAGGTGAAAATTGAATAAGTTGTTGCAGAATTAAAAAGTTAAAAATCCGAAGGTTAAAATCCTTTGATCAGTATAAATACAAAGCAGAGAATTTAATTCTTTGAAAATGATAAAAAATCAAATCGACATATAAATGGAAAATCACGAGTATTCAGTAGGCCTCGACATCGGTACCACCAAGATTGTGGCCATTGTCGGACGGCGAAACACCCACGGAAAAATAGAAGTTCTCGGCGTAGGGACCGCAAAGAGTTTAGGAGTTCATAAAGGAATTGTGAACAATATATCCCAAACGATACAATCTATTAAAACCGCAATAGAACAAGCGCAATCAAGTTCTGGCGTGCCCATACATAAAGTTACGGTGGGAATCGCTGGCAAACATATACGTTCGCTGCAACACTCTGATTATATCATGCGCGAAAATCCAGATCGGTTTATTACAGATGATGATATAGAAAACCTAAAAGACCAAGTAAAACAATTGGTCATGTTGCCTGGTGAAGAAATTATTCACGTACTTCCACAAGAGTATAAAGTTGATTCTCAAGGTGAAATCCAAGAACCTGTCGGAATGCACGGAACACGCTTAGAAGCCAATTTCCATGTTGTTGTTGGTCAAATGGGCAGCATTAGAAATATTGCAAGATGTGTTCGAGAAGCAGGTTTAGAAATGGAAGCGTTAACACTCGAGCCATTAGCATCATCCGAGGCAGTTCTCACCAAAGAAGAAAAAGAAGCAGGCGTTGCCATTGTAGATATCGGTGGTGGAACGACAGATATTGCTATATTTAAAGATAATATCATTCGACATACTTGTGTGATTCCTTACGGTGGCGGAATTATAACTGATGATATTAAGGAAGGATGTTCTATTATTGAAAAATATGCCGAGAAATTAAAAGTGAATTTTGGCTCAGCCGTTCCAGAATTGGAAAAAGACAGCACTTTTGTAACGATACCAGGTTTACACGGTCGCGCAGATAAAGAAATATCTTTAAAAACTTTAGCCCAAATTGTAAACGCCAGAGTGGAAGAAATTCTCGAAATGGTCAATACAGAACTGAAAGCGTACGGCGCTTTCGAACAAAAGAAAAAATTAATTGCCGGAATCGTTTTAACAGGAGGTGGATCAAATCTTCGACACTTGAGACAATTGGCTAATTACACCACTGGATTTGATAGCCGAATTGGATTTGCCAACGAATATGTCACCAATGATAAAAGCCAACATTTAAAAGGTCCAGAATACGCTACCGCGATTGGTCTATTGATGGAAAGTTTGAAGATCCGTGACAAGAAAGTAAATCCAGAAAAAATTGAAGAAATAGTTGAACCAACTTCCGAGAAATTAAACTTGCCAGTTGACGAACTATTGAAACAAGACGAAGCCGTAACTGCACAAAACTTACAAGAGAAAAATGCGGAAACTAGACGGAACAAACTGACAATCGGTCAGAAAATTATGGAAAGCGTTAAAAAATTCTTTGAAGAAGTTGAATAATTAAAAAAACCAGACTATGGAAAATATAAACACCCCAGGATTTTCATTTGATTTACCAAAAGGAAATTCTTCAATAATTAAAGTAATCGGAGTAGGCGGCGGTGGAAACAACGCGCTAAAGCACATGTATGAACGAGGAATTCATGGCGTTGATTTCGTGATATGCAATACAGATTCGCAAACATTAGATAACAATCCCGTTGCTAATAAAGTTCAATTAGGACTTGCTATCACCGAAGGACTTGGTGCTGGAGCCGATCCTGAAGTTGGAGAAAAAGCAGCGATTGAAAGTATCGAAGATATTAAAGCAGCCATGGGCCAAAATACCAAAATGGTATTCATCACCGCCGGAATGGGTGGTGGAACCGGAACTGGAGCAGCGCCTGTTATTGCAAAAGTAGCTAAAGATATGGGCATCCTAACGGTAGGAATCGTTACCGTACCTTTTAGTTTTGAAGGCAAAAGAAGATTAGAGCAAGCCGAATTAGGTTTAGATAAACTGAGAAATAATGTTGATTCACTAATTGTCATTAATAATGATAAACTGCGTCAGCAGTTCGGAAATCTTGGTTTTAAATCAGGTTTTTCAAAAGCCGATGAGGTTTTGACCAACGCTGCAAAAGGAATGGCGGAAGTTATTACTGGTTATTTCGATGTGAATATTGATTTCCGTGATGCAAAATCAGTTTTGGCAAATTCCGGAACTGCGTTGATGTCTAACGGCGTTGCTTCAGGTGAAAATAAGGCAGAAGAAGCGGTGAGAAAAGCACTCGATTCTCCTTTACTAAATGACAACAAAATTACTGGAGCGAAAAATGTTTTACTCTTGATCAGAAGTGGTTCAGAAGAAGTAACCATGGACGAGATCGGAGTAATTATGGATCATATCCAAGAAGAGGCAGGAAATACCGCAGACATTATTTTTGGAGTCGGAACTGATGAAGAATTAGGAGATTCTGTAAGTGTGTTAGTTATTGCGACTGGCTTTTCTAAAGATCACCAAAAGAATTCTGGAGTTACCGAAAAAGTGAAGTTTACTTTAGCAGATTCTATCGAGCCTTCTAAGAAGAGAGAGTCCGTTTTTAAATCAAGTTCAGAAAATCACGATAGTTCAAAAGACCATTCTCCGTCTAAAAATATTTTTATTCTAGATGACGAAGATGATTTCCCGACGAATGAGTTTCAATTAAAAACTACCGAAACGAATCGTGTGGTTGAAAGAGAAGTTTTCACAGAAACAACCCAAAGAGAAGTTGACCATTTTTCGAACGAACAACTGGATTTGGAAGATGAAAGTAATGAGTTTGATCTTTTCACTTACGAAGATGATTTAGAAGAAGAATCGTCTGCGCAGTCTTTTACTTTTGAAACTGAAGATAAAAAACCGGAAAATCCAATACATCACAAAACTTCTTTTACAGAAGAAAAACCAATGGATTTTAGTTTTTTCGTAAGCGAACCGATTGAGGAGCGTAAGGTTGAATCACCTCAGCCAAAAGCAATCATCAGAGAAGAACCGGTTCAAAAACCTCAGCCAAAGGTGATCGAAAAAGTTGAAGAAAAAACAGTGTTCGAAGTAGAAGATGATTTTACTTTCATTACTAAAACAACGAACAGTGATAAAGTTTTAGAACGAAGAAATAAGTTGAAGGAATTCAATTCTAGATACCAGAATTTTGAACCAGAAAATGATTTTGAAACAGTACCCGCTTTTAGAAGAAAGAATATTTCTTTAGGACAAGAAAATGCTTCTGAACAAAAGATCAACAATTTCTTGACGGAAACCGATGGGAAAATGCAAGTTAGAGAAAACCGTTTTTTAAATAAAGACGTAGATTAATATTAATGTAGCAATAAATCAGTTTACCAATGTAACAATTAAAAGGTCGTTGGTAAACTGGTACATTATTTAATTGTTACATTATTTAATTTTAAAATTAAAAAAAATGAGTTTAGAAAACACCATCACCGACGCGATAAAAGACGCGATGCGTGCAAAAGATAAAGTCGCGCTTGATGCTTTGCGTGCCGTAAAGTCTCAAATTATTTTATTGAAAACGGAAGCGCGCGGCGTCGAGATTTCGGACGATCAGGAAATTGCAATTTTGCAACGAATGATCAAACAACGTAAAGATTCTTATGATCAATTTACGGCTCAGGACAGAACTGATCTTGCCGAAGTAGAAGAAGCACAAACAAAAGTGATTGAGCAGTTTTTACCAAAGCAGTTATCAAGTGAAGAATTAGAAACAGAGATGAAAAACATCATCGCTGAAACAGGTGCGACCAGCGCAAAAGACTTAGGAAAAGTAATGGGAATGGCAAGTAAATCTCTTGCCGGGAAAAGTGACGGAAAAAGTATTTCCGAGATGGCGAAAAAATTACTTTCTTAAGCATTAGTACGGATATTCAACCTTTGCATATCGATTTGATTGAAACCTGGAACATTTATGTTTCGGGTTTTTTATTTTCTTACATTTATAAAAATTTTCCTCATGCAGGTTTACCATTACTTCACGATCATTATCATCTTAGCCGCCGCTTTCGGCTATTTTAACAAAAGGTTTCTGAAACTGCCACGCACGATCGGTGTGATGATTATTGCACTTCTAACTTCGCTCGCAATCGTACTAACTGCATCTTATTTCCCAGGATTATTCGTGGAAACTAAAAAAATGATATTGTCCATCGACTTTTATACGGTCTTAATGGAAGTCATGCTAAGTTTCCTTCTATTTGCCGGATCAATTCATATCCGAATAGATGATATCAAATCTGAACGCGTGCCTATCCTTGCATTCTCAACGATCGGAGTTGTAATTTCGACTGGAATCGTGGGAGGATTGATGTATTATCTTTTACAAGCGTTTGGTTTAAATGTTCCTTTACTTAACTGTCTGCTTTTCGGAGCGCTTATTTCTCCGACAGATCCGATTGCTGTTTTAGGAATTTTAAAATCTGCTAACATTGAAAAGTCTTTAGAAACTAAAATATCGGGGGAAAGTTTATTTAATGATGGGGTCGCGGTCGTTATCTTCGTTGCGATTTTCGAGATTTCAAAAGTAGGCTTAGAGAATATGGGAATTTCCGACATTGCACTGTTGTTTTTAAGAGAAGCTGGTGGCGGAATTCTACTAGGAGCCGCACTCGGAAGTTTAGGAACTTATGTCCTTAAAACCATCGATGATTATTCCGTAGAAGTAATGATCACTTTAGCAATGGTCATGGGCGGTTATTGGTTGGCTTCATCTTTACATATTAGTGGGCCGCTGGCAATGGTCGTTGCCGGAATCTTCATAGGAAATAGAGGAAGAGCAGTCGGGATGAGCAGAATTACCGAAGAGTATATTGATAAGTTTTGGGAAATCATCGACGAGATTTTAAATGCGGTTTTGTTTTTACTCATCGGGTTAGAATTATTGGTTATCTCTTTTGAGAACGTTTATATTTTCATCGGGTTGATCGCGATTTTCATCGTTTTGCTTGCACGATTTGTGTCGGTTGGGATTCCTTTTTTACTTTTAAAGAAACGCGTCAAATTTGAACAAAACTCTTTTCCGATTTTAGTTTGGGGAGGACTACGCGGTGGAATCTCCGTAGCGTTGGCTTTGGCTTTACCGCGTGAAGATTCGGGCGATATGTTTGTGGCGATTACTTATATCATTGTACTCTTCTCTATTATCTTCCAAGGATTGACCATCGGGAAATATGCCAAAAGGCTGTCACTCAAATCAGCCAAAAAGTCCCAATAGATAGTTGGTATTGTTTTAATAGGTTTAGGTAGGAAAGAGATTCATTTAAAAAGAATTAATTTTACATCACTATTTGTTAACTAATAAAATTTAAAAATATGTATCCAGATGATTTAGTAATGCCAATGAAGCATGAACTCACCGATAAAGGGTTTCAAGATTTAACGTCTGCCGAAGCTGTAACTGAAGCCATTAAGAAAGGAGGAACTACGTTGTTAATGATCAACTCTGTATGTGGTTGTGCTGCTGGTGCGGCAAGACCAGGAGCAGTCTTCTCTTTAACAGGAGATAAAAAACCAGAAAATTTGGTAACTGTTTTTGCAGGTTACGACAAAGAAGCGGTTGATGAAGCGCGTAAATTTTTAGCACCTTTCCCACCAAGTTCGCCATGTATCGCTCTTTTTAAAGACGGTGAATTGGTTCACATGTTAGAAAGACACCACATCGAAGGAAATCCTGCTGGCGCAATTGCAGCCAATTTACAAGGAGCCTACGCAGAATACTGCTAGAACTAACCATTTGATAAAATAAAATTCCGCTTTTTAAAAAGGCGGAATTTTTTTGTGGAACATTCCACTATCTAAATTTGTGTTTATGAAAATTAAAAGGAATTTAATAGACTAATCTTCAGAGATAATATTTTCTAACTTTGATTTTAATTGTAGTAATTCTGTTCTAATTGAACTCCTATTTTCTACTGATAGATTCATATATTCTAAATCTAAGCAGGTTCGTTCGATCTGAATGAGTCTTCGCTTATTGGCCAGAAAAGAATTTCCCTGTCCTACACTTTGATTAATACTGCTGAAAATTTCCTTGCGCTTACTTTCAAAATAACTTTCATCTCTATTATTTTGTAAAGAATTATTATTTTTCAATCGTTGGATGACTGATTTGATATTTTGTAAAGAAAAATTTAGAGATTCAGACATATTATTTCTTTTAGCCGTTTAGGACAATTACAAAATTGAATTTTTTATTCATAAAATAAAAGTCCAAGTTTGTCCAAAGTGATCAACAGGAAGAAATACACAACTCCAAAAACGGATTTAAGAAAAATACGTATGATAAATAGGATCATGATCTTGCAAAATATCGTAAATCTTTATATAACCAGTTTTAGAAACTACTTGTTGTAAATCATCGAATATGATTCTCTTTTTAAGCGCCGTCTTTTCAGAAATAATGGCAGTGGCTAAATACATCGTTTTAATGTAATCATTGTAAAGTAAACTAGAAGCAACTTGAAAATCGACAGGTTCGATATCAAAATTTTCACCATTTTGGTGATTCGTAATCCAAGCTAAAGAAAAGGTGCTCTTCACGAAGGCCATATTAACTCCGAAGTAATGAATTGGTCGCTGAGTTTTATAAGAGTTCTGATATCCATTGATGAAGTTTTTAATGGGCGATAATAATTGAAAAGCAAGCTCGTATTCTTGCAACCAAAGCAAAGTATTGCAAAGAAAAATAATCATCTCCCGATAATGAAACTCTGAGAGTTTTGCGCTTGACAGATCTAATAAATATTGATCTAAAACAGCGCGGAAACTTTCTTTATCATTTTTATTTTTCGCTTCGATGAGCAAAATGGTATGATAACGCATCTCATGATAAGGCAAATATTTCGATTGCAACTTGTACATCTCGTAACATTCGTTAACTTCTGCCAATTTAGATGAAGTATCAACATTTCCTTTAGTAATATATTCTCCTAGAAAAAGAAAATTACTGATCGCTAATTTAGTCGCCGGCTTTTCAGTTCGCGCAAGACAATCTTTTAATATTTCGCGGTACCAATTTTGGCCAAATCGATTGTAGTTCGGTATCCAGGTAAATATATATTCGGTTGCCCAATTATTAGCGTGGTACAATTCATAGAAATACTGCGTATTTTCTTTAGACTTGTAAATTACTTTTGCATACTCGTTTAAAGTATCTGTGGTCTGTGTTTTCTGCAAGTAATCTACCTTATATTCTTGTCCACTTTTGAAGAACGGTTCCATGCTTTGGATCGAAAACTGATCTTTTAGCGTTATTTTTCCTTTGTTTTCAAAATCATTTAGGTATCGTTGCCAGTCTTCATACCCGATATATTGACATAGTATCGAAAGCGACGAATAAGATATTTTTTTATCAGCATCAATTTTACCAAAAAAACGCCTTAATGTTTGTGAACTTAAGCGGACTTCTTCGGCTAATTGTTCAAAACTATTTATGGAGTGCAAGGGCTTGCCAAATCGTTCCTTAACGTCTTGTTCAAGAGATTGTTTGGCTAAAAGATATTGCTTTTCCATAATTAAGTCTGTCCCTTAAAAATACAAATATTAAACCACTAAGTCAAGATTTCTATTAAAGAAAATTACTTTATAGTTCTATAATTGTCTCGGTCGATATTGATAACCATTATAAATTGTCCGTTTAATTATTCATTGAATAACAAGGTAGCAGCCTTTTAGGAGAAAAATATTATATTTGTTGATATGGCAACGAAAGCGCTTTTTAATACGGTCGTCAATTGGTTTATTCGTCAGCGAATCGATCAGATCCAGAAATTTATGGACAATCCAATTGAGACGCAAAACGGAGTGCTCTTTTCTCAATTGTATTACGCCGAAAATACCGACTACGGAAAAATCCACGGTTTCAGTTCTATTTCGACTTACGAAGATTTTACGAAAAGTGTTCCCATTGTTACTTACGAAGATTTCGAACCTTACATCGAAAAAGCAAGACAAGGCCAAAAAGACGTTTTCTGGCCAGGATTTGTCCGGAATTTTGCTAAATCTTCGGGAACGACCAATGCTAAAAGCAAATTTATTCCGATTACAGATGAGAGTTTAGAATTATGCCATATGAAAGCTGGCAAAGACCTCATCTCCATTTACGCCAACAATCATCCAGAAAATCAACTCTTTACCAATAAGAATCTACGTTTAGGTGGAAGTGCAGATTTCTACGAAAACTTCAATACAAAATTTGGTGATCTGTCCGCGATCTTAATAGATAACCTTCCGTTCTGGGTTGAAATCACTACTACGCCCAGTAAAAAAGTTTCGCTGATGTCGGAATGGGAAAGTAAATTAAATGCCATTGTTTCTGAAGTAACTAACGAAGAAGTTGGCAGTTTGACCGGCGTACCAAGTTGGATGATGGTTTTGCTGCAAAGAATTTTAACCGAAAAAGGTCACGATAGTATTTCTGATCTGTGGCCAGAATTAGAAGTGTTTTTTCATGGCGGAATAAGTTTTAAACCTTACCGCGAACAGTATAAAAAACTTATTGGCAAAGACATTAATTATTACGAAATTTATAACGCGTCTGAAGGATTTTTTGGAATTCAGGATCAGCACGGAAGTGAAGAAATGTTACTCATGTTGGATTATGGAATTTTCTACGAATTCATTCCGATGGATCAATTTGACTGTAATAATTTAATCGCCATTCCTTTAGAAGAAGTAGAAATTGGGAAAAATTACGCCATGGTGATTACGACGAATAGTGGATTGTGGCGCTATCTCATTGGAGATACCGTGAAATTCACCTCACTACAACCATTTAGGATTAAAGTTTCTGGCCGAACAAAACATTACATTAATGCCTTTGGTGAAGAATTGATGATCGACAATGTGGAAACAGCGCTCACTAAAGCGTGTGAAGCTACTAATGCTGCGATTCTAGATTTTACAGGAGCGCCTGTCTATATGCAAAATGGCGAAAGTGGCGCCCACGAATGGATTTTCGAATTCACGAATCCACCAGAAGATCTCGAACGATTTACAGAGGTTTTTGATAATCAATTAAAATCTGTTAACTCAGACTACGAGGCAAAAAGATATAATGATATGACGTTGAAAACTCCGATTATTCATGTCGCTAAACCTAAATTATTTTACGATTGGATGTCAAATCGGGGAAAATTAGGCGGACAAAATAAAGTACCGAGATTAAGCAATGATAGGGAATATATTGATCCACTGCTCGTACTTAACCAAATGTAAGAAAGGAAATATCTAATAGATTAGGGAGCAGGCACTTCTACTTTCTCTGCTGCTTTTTTCTTTTCCGCAGCTGCTTTAGTTTTTAGTTCTTCTGCTTTTTTATCAGCGATTAATTGTTCTTCCTTCGCTTTCTTGAGCAATTGTTCTTCTTCATTTTTCAGTTTGATCTGCTTTAAAGAATCCTGAAATTTAATACTTGACACTTTAATTCTGCGCGCAACATCTACGGATACCGCTCCTTGTGAAAAGGAATCAATGGCAATCGTATCGTACGGTGCGACCGCAAAACTCTCTTCGACAACCAAACCTTCTTTCACTTGTTCTTTGCCACAGGAAAATAAAATAAATAGAATTAAAACATTAAAAGTGCTTCTCATTTTTAATCAATTTTAAATTCAGCAATTACGGGAAAATGATCCGATAGTTTAACGGAACGATCTACCCGATAACTAATGGGTTTAATTTCCTTTGACGTAAATATATAATCAATCCTGATCGGAAATTTATAGTCATGAAAACTAGTTGCACTGCCGCGCCCAACCTTAACAAAAGCATCAGTTAAACCTTCACTTAATTTGTAATATTCATAAGAATTTGGAACGGCATTAAAATCTCCCGCTAAAATTACAGGATACGGTGAGTTGTAAATCGCTTTTCTAATATCCACAATTTCTTTCTCATGAATTTTAAAAGTGGGGACTAACTTTCGAATAATATCTTTGACTTTGGTTTTATTTTCTTGCAAATCTTCTGTCGGCTTAACCATTTGTTTATCAAACGAAAACGGATTCAAATAAACATTAACGACCCGAATTATTTTTCCATTGAACTTGATATCTGCATAAAATGCATTTCCATTACCAAAGGTGGCTACCTGCTCGTGTTTAACTATTTCGGTCTTAGAGTTCAGCGCAACGATCTGATATTTTTCTGGTCGATGTTTGTAACCTGAAACTTTGAATTCTGTTCCATATTCTTGCGCTAAGATAATATCTGCTCCTGATTTTTCCAGATAATTATAGATTTTATCTTGTCCGAAATGAGAACCTTTCGTATTCATCGTTACTATTTTTAAGTTCGATTTTTCAGAACTTTTTTCGTTCCAATTAATCCATCTTTTTATTGGCGTAATCATCATTAAAGAGATTGCGATAAAAACCAGGGCTCTTTTTTTTAAGGTAATGATCCAAAAGAAACATAGAAATATATTTACAATCATCAGAAGCGGAGAAGCCAGTGATAGTAGGTTGAGGTATCGGCAATCGCTTGGAGCAACATAATCGTTCAACAATGTTCCACCTAACAGAACAAGCACGAAAAAATGAATTAGGGTTAAAATAAAACGAGGAAACTTCACGAATAGGAATTATTAATTAACTCGAAACTGATCATTTTTCCACTTCTTCGCCAATAAGTAGCCAACCACAGCACCACCGATGTGAGCAAAATGAGCAACGCCGCTCATCGAACCACTGAAGCCCAAATAAAGCGAGATCACAATAATTCCAGGTAATAAGTATTTGGCTTTAATGCCGAATGGGATAAACATGAAATACAATTTGTTTTCTGGGAACATCGTTGAAAAGGCAGCCACCACACCAAAGATTGCTCCAGAGGCACCCATCATCGGAATCCTATAAATTTGCTCTGGATTTGCGCCCTGCATAATTTCAAAATAGTTCCAACCGCAGTTCAAAAGATAGGCCCCGATTCCACTGGCGAAATATAAAATAATATATTTTCGATCACCCAACACTTGTTCTAGAACCGGTCCAAAACTCAGCAAAGTCAACATATTAAAAAGAATATGTGTGAGTCCAACTCCTTGTCCCATAGGCGCATGCATAAACATGTGCGTGATGATTTGCCATACTTTGAAATAAGGAGATTCGATATAATACACCGAAAACATTTCATACAATGTTGGGAAGGCAATAAAATTAGAAGCCAAATAAAAGGCAATATTTAAAATGAGAATATTTTTAGTAATCGGCGTAAGTCTTGGAAACATATATTAAAATTTATTTTTTAGTTCTTCCAGCGGAATTTCGATAAAACAACGTTTGCCCGAACGTAAGAATTCTGGAAAACCTAGGAGCGTAAAATCTTTAATAACTTGCTCAGCATCCATTTTATATAGATAATCAAATCTCGATTTACTCTGTATTTTATTCCATTGATTATTGTAAAACTCTAGAAATTCATCCTCTGTGCGATACTCCAGGATATCAAATAGGTTTTCTAGAAACTTCATTACTTGTGTTTCTTTTAATCCCTGCGGAACAGCATCAATCCTTATGACATTATCATTGGCAATAATCATTTCAAATCCAAGTTCTGGTAAATATTTTTTAATGGACCGAAACTTATTTTTTTCAATCTCATTCATATGATATTCCAGCGAAAAGAGCAAAGTGTGCTTTTCGTTATTGCGCTTTTTTCTTGCATTTCTTTCGCTCACCAGTAATCGATGCATTCTACCCAAATCAAGCATTAAGGTTTTGCCGTTTTTATTAAAGAGCCAATACCCGTTCGGAAGTCGCATTAGATCCTCATCGAAATCCTCTTCTTCAAAAAGATTTATTTTTGAAGGTTCGGCTTGAGTATTTTGCTGATAGATTTCCGCCATTGCAATCTTTTCTCCTGCTGAAACTGTTTCTTCACGAAAAGGATTATAATCACGATCCACCACGATCTCGGGCGATTTTATAATTCCACTGTTTTTAGGTTGATTTAGAAAAGCATCCATTCCGGAATCACGCTCGAAATCTAAACTCGGCGAAATATTATAAATTCCCAAAGATCTCTTGATCGTAGAACGGATTAAAGCAAATATGAGACTTTCATCTTCAAATTTAACCTCTGTTTTTTGCGGATGAATATTGACATCAACCTTCTCAGGATCTAATTCTAAAAATAAAAAGAAAGTCGGAATATAGCCCGGTAAAAGCAATCCATCAAACGCTTCTTGCACCGCTTTGTTAAAATAAGCACTTCGGAAAAACCGACCGTTCACGAATAAAAATTGTTCTCCCCGGTTTTTTTTGGCACCTTCTGGTTTTGCGACAAATCCACCAAGGTTAACCCAACCTAAATTCTCAGAAATCGGAATTAATAAAGGTTGCAATTTTCTGCCGAATACATCTACAATTCTTTGAACTAAACTTGCTTTCCGCAGCCTGAAAATGATATCGTCATTATGAAAAAGTTCGAATTCTAAAGTTTCATGCGCCAATGCAACTCGTTGAAATTCATCGATGATATGGCGAAATTCTATATTATTGTTCTTCAGAAATTTTCTTCTGGCGGGCACATTGTAGAATAAATTCTTGACGGAAAAGTTAGATCCTTCCGCTGTCTGCACAGGTTCTTGAAATTGAAAACCACCACCTTCAATGTAGATATTGGTACCAACTTTATCATCTTTAGTTTTGGTTTTTAATTCAACCTCAGAAACTGCTGCGATAGACGCTAAAGCTTCGCCTCTAAATCCTTTCGTAGAAATTCTAAAGATATCTTCTGTTGTACTTATTTTTGAGGTCGCATGTCTTTCAAACGCTAACCTTGCATCGGTTTCGCTCATGCCGATTCCGTTGTCGACCACCTGAATTAAATTTTTTCCTGAATCACGAATAATTAATTCGATTTTAGTGGCACCCGCATCAATAGCGTTTTCGACCAATTCTTTTACAATAGAAGCCGGTCTTTGAACGACCTCACCAGCCGCAATTTGATTTGCAACATGATCTGGTAAAAGTTTTATAATATCTGACATGTAGGCTTGGTTCGGGATTTGAGCGATGAATGCAATTTAATGATGACTGATTTATGTTAAATTTAATCAATGAAAATATCGGCTAAACTTATTCTAAAATAAGAAAGGTCCGATTTTTCAACCCGTAAAATTAGTGAATTAATTTTTGCCTTAATTGAAAAAACTTCCCGGATTGCTCGCGGGAAGTTTGATTTCAAATAAAATTTTTAATTATTATTTTCTTAAAGTTTTCAAGCCCATTTCAAAAAGAGCAAAACTTAAGATATCAGCATTTTCGCCAATGACTTGTTCTGTACTTCTACCGGCACCATGACCCGCATTGGTTTCAATTCTAACTAAAACTGGATTTCCACACGATTGCTTCTCTTGAAGTTCAGCACCAAATTTAAATGAATGCGCTGGTACTACTCTATCATCATGATCACTTGTAATAATCATGGTCGACGGATAACAAACGCCAGCTTTTACTTGATGAAGTGGCGAATATGATCTTAGATAATCAAACATTTCTTTACTGTCTTCAGCAGTTCCGTAATCATAACTCCAGCCTGCGCCAGCCGTAAATTTATTGTAACGCAACATATCTAAAACTCCAACGCCAGGGAAAGCAACTTTTGCTAAATCAGGTCTCATCGTCATGGCAGCGCCAACTAATAAACCGCCATTTGATCTACCCGAAAGTGCCATATGTTGTTTATCGGTATAGCCTTTATTCTGTAAATATTCTCCCGCTGCGATAAAATCATCGAAGACATTTTTCTTTTGCATTTTCGTGCCGGCATCATGCCATTTCTTTCCGTATTCTCCACCGCCACGAATATTTGGTACAGCGTATATTCCACCATTTTCCATCCAGATCGCATTAACCACAGAGAAAGCAGGTTGCAAACTTATATTAAAGCCACCGTAAGAATAAAGAATCGTTGGGTTTTTCCCGTCCAATTTCAATCCTTTTTTATAGTTGATCATCATCGGAATTTTCGTTCCATCTTTTGACGTATAAAAAACTTGCTCCGACACGTAATTTTCTGGATTGAATTTTACATTCGGTTTTTGATAAACTTCAGATTTTCCGGTATCAGCATTAAATTTATATATTGTTGGCGGTGTAATGTAATTCGTAAATGAATAGTACATTTCCTTTTCTTTTTCTTTTCCGCCGAATCCTCCAGCAGTACCTATTCCTGGTAAATCAATCGTACGAATTAATTTTCCGTTATAATCAAATTGCTTGACCGAGGTCACGGCATCCTTCATGTATTTTGCGAAAAGATATCCACCGCCTGTCGACACGCTTAATACGTTTTCGCTTTGCGGGATTACGTCTGTCCACACGGTTGGAGTTTTAATATTAAACTTCACCAATCGCATATTGGGAGCATCTTTATCGGTCATTGCATAAATGAAATCGCCCTGTGAATCAACTACATTCGTATTGAAATCATATCCTTTTTGAATCGGAATAAAGTCTGTTTTATTCTTTAAATCTTTAATATAAAGTTCATTACCATTCGTTGCTTCTGAAGCACTTAATATTTGAAATCTCTGATCATCAGAAACGCCAACGCCCATGTAGCGTCGTTTGAAACTATCTCCACCAATGATCAGTTTATCGGCGCTTTGTTTTGTTACTAACTTGTGGAAATAAACTTTGTGTGTATCGGTCTTTGCAGAAAGTTCGCTGCCTTCTGGTTTTTCATAACTCGAATAAAAGAAACCTTCATCTGCCAACCAGGATGCTCCAGAAAACTTGACATCAACAATTGTTTCGTCAATGATTTCTTTCGTTATCGCATCTAAAATGATGATTTTATTCCAGTCACTTCCTGCTTCTGAAATAGAATAAGCAACTAAATTTCCTTTTTTATTAAAGGATACTCCCGCTAAAGAAGTTGTGCCCTTGTCCGAAAATTTATTTGGATCGAGAAATACTTCTGTTTTGCCGCTTTTGTTAATTCTGTACAGAACTGACTGTGCCTGTAAACCGTCGTTTTTATAAAAATAAGTGAATTCTCCTTCTTTAAAAGGTGCACCGATTTTTTCGTAATTCCAGATATCTTTCAGCTGAGCACGGATTTCCTCGCGGAAAGGAATTTGTGTTAAATAATTATTGGTGAAAGCAACTTCTCTCTGCACCCAATCTTTGGTATCTTCTGCACGATCATCTTCTAACCAGCGATAAGGATCTTCTACTTTGGTCCCAAAATACTCATCAACGTGAGTTACTTTTTTAGTTTCGGGGTAATTCAACGTTTTGGTCATCTTTTGTGGAGCACACGAAGCAAGGAGTAAACCTGCTGTACCTAGAGCAATTAATTTAACATTCATAGATTGAGGATTTCCCCAAAAATAGAAAATTTTAACGAACAAAAAAAAGAAGAAATGGAAAGGATTTAACCATTTTGAAATTGAGATCAAAAAATGTATTAAGTCACTAGTTATAAAACTTTTAAAAGTATTCTATAAAACGATAAGTCAGTTTTAACAAACATTAAAACTTTTCAAACAGTAATCGGAATACAATTTGCTAGATTTTTAACTTATAATTTCAAAAAATGAGTACAAAAACAAGCATTATAGTAGCAAGCGGCTTAGGCATCATCGTCGGGCTGACGATTATTGGGATTAAAGAGTTTATTAAAAAGAAAACTAAAGAATACGATGATTATTATGCAGACTTTCACCGCCATTTTGAAAGTAAAAGTATTGAAGATACCGGTGACGGCGTCGAATTTTTAGCCGTTAAATAATTTAAACGATATATAAAATGATTCTGTTTTCTAGGAAGACAGAATTTTTTTTGTGTTCAATTTCAGCATATATATTAAGTTGTTTCGCTCTTTTTATCATTCAAATATTTGAAATCCTTTTGATACGAGGAACTAATTCTGGGATAAATAAAGTTTTTAATTACTTTTACTCAAATTTATTTCATGGTTTTAAGCAGAATTTGGAGTGCATTTATCATTGTTGCGATTATTGTTGCAAGTATAAAGTACTTAGCCTCTGATAATTATAAGGCGATATACAATGATATGGTCGTTGGCAAAAGTGGTGATACCGTCCGAATTGCTACTCAAAACATCGATGAATTAAATCCAGAAGTACAAAATTCTCTACTATTAAAACCAACTTTCGAGGAAAATAGGATTCATTACAAAACAGATTCTACAACTGCTCAAGTTGCGGTTTATAGAGTCCAGGAAACCGATGGAGTTATTGGGACCTCAGAAACCGCGGTTAAAATCTGTTTAGGTTTAATTGGCATCATGACCCTTTTCATGGGTTTCATGAGCATTGCTGAAAAAGCAGGCGGAATCAATTTGTTGTCTCGAATGATTCAGCCTTTTTTCTCCAAACTATTTCCCGAAATTCCTAAAAACCACCCTTCTTTTGGGCATATGTTATTAAACTTTTCTGCCAACCTTTTAGGCCTCGATAATGCGGCAACGCCGTTTGGGTTGAAAGCGATGGAAAGTTTGCAAACCTTAAATCCAGATAAAGACAATGCGAGTAATTCGCAGATTATGTTCCTGTGTTTACACGCTGGTGGATTAACTTTAATTCCCGTTTCAATTATTGCAATTCGCGCTTCGATGGGATCGGTAACACCAACAGATATTTTTCTGCCGTGTATGATTGCGACTTTCGCAGCGACACTGGCCGCGATGATCACGGTTTCACTTTATCAAAAAATAAATTTGTTACAACCTGTTGTTATCGCTTATGTAGGTGGAATTTCTGTGCTCGTAGGAATATTGGTGGTCTACTTGGTTAACCTAACTAAAGAAGGCTTAGATAA
The DNA here is from genome assembly GCA_038242555.1 of Flavobacteriales bacterium. Taxonomy (GTDB): domain Bacteria; phylum Bacteroidota; class Bacteroidia; order Flavobacteriales; family Weeksellaceae; genus Kaistella. Next base: position 23,531 of record JBBSRZ010000030.1, read on the forward strand.
TTTCAGCATGTTGTTGAGCAATGGAATAATTCTCTTGATCTTTTTCGCCATTGTTTTAGGCGCAGTTTATAAGAAAATCAATGTTTTTGATGCCTTTATTGAGGGAGCGAAAGAAGGATTTTGGACCTGTGTGAAAATTATTCCTTATTTAGTCGGAATGCTCATCGCAATTTCTTTATTAAGAACTTCTGGAGTCTTTGATGTTTTGATTGATGGAATGAAATGGCTAGCACAAGTAATTGGATTCGATACGAGATTTGTAGATGGCTTACCAACTGCGCTGATCAAACCCCTGTCTGGTTCTGGAGCACGAGGAATGATGGTTGACACGATGCAAACATTTGGTGCCGATAGTTTCCAAGGTCGATTGGCTGCCGTTTTACAGGGAAGTTCTGATACCACTTTTTATGTAATTGCGATTTATTTTGGCGCAGTTGGAATTAAAAATACTAGATATACGGTAACGGCTATGCTTTTAGCAGATTTGGTTGGGGTGATTACTTCGGTTATTTTAGCGTATATTTTCTTCGCGTAACCTCATATAAAATATTTAAAATAAATAAACATGATCCACGATAAAGATTATATCATCAGAATTGTAAAACAATTTTCAGAGTTTCTTTCTAAGCTTCTTTTAGAAAAAAATGAAGGTAAAGTTCCAGAACAAGATCGAATCTTCGACACCAACATGAATGATACGTTCAAGATGGATTTTGAAACTTTGGCTGCAAAACCAACTGATGAAATTGTTTTATTAATTAATGACAAAGATAAAAGCCATCATATTCCGTACTTTGAATTATTGGGACATTTATTTTACTTCAAAAACAAAGAAACTCCAAATCCTGATTTCGCTGAGAAAGCCAAGATTTTTTACGAACATTATTTACAAACGAGCGGGATTTTTTCAATGCCGATTGTCAGCAGAATTGGAGAATTAAAGAGCCACAATCAATAAAATTCACGAAAATGAAAAATAAAAAATAAAAAACTAAAAACTTTGATTTCGATTGTTGTCGTTAGTATTTCGATTTATATCCTCTACAATTGGGGTTTCAAATATGCTGAGCGACATTTAACTACGACGGAAATAACGAAGTAGATTACCACCAATTGATAAAAAAAGAATTCTTGAAAACGTATTGTGTTTTGACGAGTTTGCTTTTTGCTTTTTAAACTCTTAGAATATCAAGTCTAACTATACTGAGAATGCGAAAATTTTCTACGAATATTACTTACAAACGAGCGGAATTTTTTCGATGCCGATCGTGAGTAGGATTGGGGAATTGAAAAAAGGATAAAATTGAATGGAAGAATTACACTTACTACTTTCACAAAAAAAGGAGACTCGTCAAAAACTTAAAAGAAAATTAACCATTTTAGGTTGGATCCGAGTTGCTGTCTTCCTCTCTATCGCTTACTTTTTATTACAATATTTCATTTTTGAAAGTGGTCTTAAAAGTCATTTATATTTAATGATTTTCTTTATTGTAATCTTTTTCATTTTAGGATATTTCCTTCTGAATTTAAAAGAGCAATTGCAGTTTTATAAAAATTATCTTCATATCGGAGATGAAATTATCAAAAAAACCGAATTCGAAACGGGTCTTGATATTGAGGAAGATATTGATCAACATCCTTTTGCAAAAGATCTTGATATTCTGGGTAAAAATTCGCTCTTCAGTTATATTAATTACGGTGAAACCACTTTAGGTAAAAACAAACTCAAAGATTTACTTTTAGATTTAAGTGTAGAAAAGGACGAAATAATGCTGCGTCAAAAATCGGTAGCAGAATTGTCCGAAAAGACTGCGTGGAACATCCATTTTCTGACGTTAGCAAAGTCGACGGAAATCAAAGGAGAAATTAAACATCCAAAAAAATCGAATTCACTTTTCAATAAAGAGGTCTTAGCAAAGATTGCCACCGTTGTTGTTCCTATCTTGACTTTAGTCACGTTTCTTTTAGTGATATTTACACCAATCTCCGGAGTTTATATCGGTTTAATGTTCGTGGGAATTTTAATTATTTCCAGAATTGTCTTGTATATTTATCGAAGAAAAATGCAGGAATTAGAAGAAATCCTTTCCTTTAATTCAAATCAATATGAGCAATTTTTAAATATTTTTTCCCATATTGAAAATGAAAATTTTACGGAAGAATTAACTCAGTCTCTTCAAAATAAACTCAGATCTGGAAAAAGCAAATCTTCTCGTAAAGAAATAGAAAAGTTGGCTCGTTTGCTGAGGAATTATGAAAGCGGACAAAGCAATATTGGCGTCATTCTCAATAATTTTTTCTTATGGAATCTTAATTTTACGATTAAAATTGAAAAGCAATTTCAAAATATTGATGAGGATCTACCGCAATGGTTTGAGGCGTTTGCAGAATATGAAGCCTTAATTTCATTGGGAATTTTTACATTTAAGAATCCAACTTACATCTTGCCCGAAATCAATGAAGACGGTGTTAAACTTAAAACAGAAGAACTTATCCATCCTTTATTGTTTCAAACGGAAGTAGTTTCCAATGATTTTACGATCGATCAAAGTACTGAAATCTCAATTATTACCGGCGCAAACATGACTGGTAAAAGTACTTTTCTTAGAACCATAGGAATAAATCTAGTTTTGGCAATGGCAGGTTGTCCAGTTGCCGCAAAGAAATTCAGTTTTATTCCAATGAAACTTTTTACGTCGATGCGAACGAGCGATTCTCTCAGCGACGGCACTTCTTATTTCAATGCTGAAATTCTTCGACTTCGGAACTTAGTTGAAAACTTAGAAAATGGCGAACCTCAATTCATTATTTTAGATGAAATTTTAAAAGGAACTAATTCTCAGGACAAACTCACCGGTTCTGAATTATTCTTAGAAAAACTGATGAAAAGCAAAGCACTATTTTCTTGCCTTATTGCAACACATGATTTAGATTTAACAAAAATTGAGGATCAATTTCCTTTAAAAATTAAAAATTATTGCTTTGAACTTCAAAATATTGATGGCGAATTGGAGACTGATTATAAACTTCAAAATGGTGTGACCAAAAGTATGAACGCGATTTATTTGATGAGAAAGTTTAAGATCATCGATTAAAATTTTAGTAATCCTTTAGAAATTTAACCTAAAAACTATTAAATATGACCGTATTATTTGCAGTTCTTTTTGTGTTAACAGATGTAGTTTTGTATTTTTATCTGGCCAAAAAATATAAAACGTACAATCTCTTTAAAGTTGCAA
>JBBSRZ010000031.1:0-26057 GCA_038242555.1 Flavobacteriales bacterium
GCATATTGTGCTAATTTTTCTTTCTTCGTTTCGAAATTATAACGGTAATGATTTCCCGCTAAAATGGCCAAAGTTCTGGCGTGATCAATTCCGTACATCGCTGTTAATTCGTGTCCCATCGAGTGAACTGCCCAATCGCCGGGAACTCCTTGTTGAATTAATCCGTTCAAGGCCATCGTACAACTCCACATAAAGTTGGAGGCGGCTTGATAGTCAGACGGATCTTTTATAATCGCCGGAGCCACATCAATTAAAGTTTGCAAAATACTTTCTGCAAATCGATCCTGTAGCAGCGCGCCAATCGGATAAGTCATATATTGTTCGAGAACGTGGGTGTAAGCATCTGCAATTCCGTTGGCCAATTGACGTTGAGGTATCGATTTTATCACCTCCGGATCAAGAATTGAAAACTGCGGGAATAAAGCAGGACCACCAAAACCTAATTTTTCTTGCGTTTCTGCTCTCGTAATTACAGAACCAGAATTCATTTCAGAACCTGTCGCAGGCAAAGTAAGAACGGTCGCAAACGGCATTCCTTCCATCACCGGTTTTTTATTGGTCAATAATTCCCAAGGTGTTTCACCTTCGTACAAAGCAGCTGCTGATAAAAATTTAGTTCCATCGATCACAGATCCGCCACCGACAGCCAACAGATAAGTGATGCTTTCTTCTTTGATCACTTTCAGGGCATCTAATAAAACACTGTATTCTGGATTGGCTGGAATTCCACCAAATTCTACAACTTCGAACTTGGAAAGCGCACTTTTTACTTGTTCGTAAATTCCGTTTTTCTTAATACTTCCGCCTCCGTAGAGCATTAGTATTTTTGAATTTTCAGGAAGTTCGGTGGCTAGATTTTCTATCTGGCCTTTACCAAATATTATTTTTGTTGGGTTTTTATATTTGAAATTATTCATCTTATTGAATTTAAATTTATTTTAAATTTTTACGATCATTTTACCTTTGTTTTTACCGTCGAATAGATCGATGAAGGCTTGCGGAATCTGCTCAAATCCATTCACTATCGTTTCTGAATAAGTGAGTTTTCCTTCCGATAACCAGGTCGACAGTTGCTTCATTCCTTCTGGAAATTGGTCTGCATAATTACTAACGATAAAACCTTGCATCATCGCACTTTTTCTAATTAGAAAATGTTCTACGCGTGGACCCTGCGGTTGTGAAGTATCATTATAAGCGGAAATCGCTCCACACACAATAATTCGACCTAATCTGTTAATATTCGCGTGAACACTATCTGAAATTTCGCCACCAACATTATCATAATAAATATCAACACCGTCAGGACAAACTTCTGCAATTGCTTTAGTCATATCTTTTGTTGTATTGTAATTAATGGCTTCATCAAAACCAAATTTTAATTTCAGCATTTCGATTTTTTCATCGGTACCAGCAATACCGATCACGCGACAACCCATTAATTTTCCGATCTGACCGACAACACTTCCCACAGCACCAGCCGCACCAGAAACGACGATGGTTTCACCTTTCTTCGGTTTTCCAATTTCTGTTAAACCAAAATAAGCAGTTAAACCCGTCATACCCAGAACGCCTAAATAATTGGAAAGCGGTGCAATTTTATCATCAATTTTTAATAGATCTGCACCGGTGGAAGTTTGAAATTCTTTCCAAGCTAACATTCCTGTAACGAAATCTCCTGCTTTGAATTGGTCATTCTGAGATTCTATTACTTCGGCCACAACGCCAGAAGCCATGGCTTTTTCCAATTCAAACGGTGGAACGTAAGATTTCGCGTCGCTCATTCTTCCTCTGAGGTAAGGATCGACAGAAACAAATTTAGTTTTCAAAAGAATTTCGCCTTCCTTAACGACAGGCATTTCTTCGTCGATCAATTTGAAATCTGACAGTTGAGGTTTCCCAACCGGACGTTTATTTAAAGTGATGGTCTTATTCATATTCTAATAATTTAATATTTTTAAAATTTCTTTTAATGTTTTGTAATAATTAAACGGTGATGGCATCCCACGCCGCTTTAAATGTTTCATTTTTTACTTTTTCATCTAGCAAACACAAATCTCTTTCCTGCATTTCTAATAAAAAAGATAAAGGATAAATGGTAAATGAATACAAAATGTACGGCGAAAGTGGCTTTATGATTCCATCTTTTTTTCCGCGTTCCCACAGATCCAAAAGAGGTTGCAGATTCTTTAACCCTTCTACTCTAATCGTTTCGTCAATCATCGGACTGGTATCACACTGCGATAAAAAGGTGGCCTCGTTAATTTGATTTAATTTATAGTTGGCGATGTTATACCAAATGAGTTCAAACCCTTTTTGCACAGACATTTCTGGATCATAGCCCAAGAATGCGCACGCGCTGAACGATTCTTTAACTTCCAAATAAAGCGTGTTGATCAGATCTTGTTTATGCTCGAAATATAGATAAATAGTGGCGGGAGAAACGCCAGCGAGTTTGGCAATTTTGGACATCGGCGCATTATGAAAACCGTGGTTATTAACCAAAGTTAAAGTTGCTTTCAACAGTGCAGATTTCTTATCTATAATTTTTTCTTTCTTCAACATTTCTTTTAAATACTTTTTTGAAGTGATAAAAATTTATATGATTTCCAAGAAAGCCAAATTAAAAGAAATTGAATTGCTAATCTTATATAAGCAACGGTAGGACTTCCGATAGCGGGCTGCTCCTTCAAAGCATCGTCAATATGAAGCGGTAAAAAGATCACCATTAAAATATAAATACCGAACAAGCCAAACTTGGTGTATCTATGATTTAAAAAGAGCGTGATAACCCCTAAACTTAACTCAACAATACCAGACAGATAAATGACTGCTTTGGGAAGTGGAATAAAATCAGGTACAATAGGCAGGTAGAAATCGGGATTCCATAAATGTTGAATTCCAGCGACGATCATTAAAACTGCTAAAAGGATACTGGTGATCACCCAAAAAACTACTCTCATCTTATTTGTCTTTAATTATATTTTACAAAGATACAAAAAAGAGAATGAACGTTCATTTTTATCTATTTCTGATGATTTGAATTCCAAAATTGTCAATACCATTGTACTAAAAAATAAATACTTATATTTCCGATCGCTCGATTGTCGCAAAGCAGAATTCGGTCGGTGCAATTGGTAATTAGAATCGGCGAAACTTTTTTATAATTTACCAGCGTTTATTCCGTTTAAAGTAAACTACAATTGAATTTCAATATCTTTCAGAATTTAAAAATATGATGGTTAAATCTTCTTTTCTTTTTCTTTTATTTTTTTGTTGCAGTATAACTGCGCAAACTAAAATGGATGATATTTTAGGTAAATGGATGGCCACTGATAAAAGTGTAAAGGTTCAAATTTATAAAGAAGACGGAACTTTTAAAGCCAAAGTGATTTGGTACGATGTGCGTTTAGGAACTGGGAAACCGATGCACGCCAGCGTAGATTCTCGCAATCCGAATCCCAAATTAAAAAATCGAAAGGTAATTGGAATGGAAGTTTTGGATGGACTTCATTATAACGCCGCTCATCATCGTTGGGAAAATGGTAAAATTTACGATGCTTCTAGCGGTCGAACTTGGGACTCTTTCGTTGAAATTAAAGACAATGGAGAAATGATTGTCCGCGGATATTGGAAATGGCAATGGATCGGCAAAACACTTCACTTTGAAAGGTATTAGTTTGAACTACTTTTAAACCGATATTCTCTACGACTCGCCAACAAATTATGGCCCTATTCTATTAACCAAGCCAGAGTTAATGGTTATCTTTGCAAAAAGTTTCCAACATAATTCTTTGATTACTTATGTCTTTATCTCTATTTAATCCGTTTCAGGATTTAATTTTCGACGAACAATTTTGCTTTCTAACCGGTGATTTAACCACCGAAAAAATGACCGTTTATCCGGAATGGTTGATGGATCATTTTAAATTTGGTGAGGATCGGATCGAAATGATGGATAAATCGAAGTCGTATCGTTATAAAGACCTGCAATTACCTTGTTCGCCGCGTGTTAAAAAAGCATTTGAAGCGCTAGAAATAAAAATTCAGGCTGCTTATCAGAATGGATTTGATGGAATGAATGCGCTTGACGATCATTTGCTGTTCCTCTGGACCGGCAGAATGGTTTATGGAATGTTGTACTACGAAATGTTTTATGAAAGTAATCGTCTTCTGAAACAACGGGAAAATTTTAATCTCTCGGCCAATTTACGCGAACGGTTCGGAAACTTCCATTTGATGATGCAATCGATCGTAGAACCGATTTCTTTTGTGGGACTAAAACCGTGGAGCATTGCTGTATTTCCGCTTAAATATTCTGAAGATATTTTCAGTTATCGCGATGATACGATTAACTTATTGTTCCAGTTTGGAGTGAATGCGTTCGGAATTATCGCGTGTTTACAAGATAACGGAGTGATTGGCGAGAAACAAAAAGACATCTTGGAAAAGATGGATGGCCATGTTTTACATCCGATTCAGTTTGAAGAATTGTTCGCCCGATTTCATTATTGCGATTATCTATTACAATACAAAGCAGAATATACAATTGAAAACACGGAAAACGGAATTACCATAGCAGCACTGCCGATTATAGCGAATGAAAACCGACCGGTATTCGGATTTTGGGATGAGGAGGTTTTTGCGCAATTATTAACGAATTACTGGTCGGTCTATGGAATTCAGAGAGAAGATATTATTCAGTTTCAAAAACCTTTTTTAAGTTTTCTGGAAAATCCTTACACGAAAGATTTTGTCGTGCCGGAAGGAATTGATCTGCCGTTCTAGGAATATTGATCGGTGCTCTTTAAACTACAAATCGAAGATTCACCGATTCCTTAAAAAACAATAAATAAGAAGAAGTAAAAGGAACAAAAGGTTTATTGTGAAAAGTAATTTGCGGGTTGCAAAAGGTTAATATGATGTATGCTATTGTTTATATGTCTTGAAAGTAAAATATTTAAAACTATAAGTAGATTTTAGTACTCTAATAGAACACCGAGCGAATCGTCTATCTGCTTCTATTTAAGACACTAATAACCAATCGCTTTACGGTTTCCATTTCGTGAGGCTTACTCGAAGCAATAAACAATGTTAAACTCGCCAACGTATCATTACTGATAACTGGTTCTTTTTGAGAGTTGAAAAGGATCTGATTACTTTCTAAAAATTTAAGAAAACACGCAGCAGCAATCCTCTTATTTCCATCTACGAAAGAGTGATTTTTTACAATAAGATATAAAAGCATAGACGCTTTTTCTTCTAAAGTTGGATAAAAGTCATTTTCATCAAACCCTTTTTCTATTTGAGAAAGAGAACTTTGAAAATTTTGATCTTTCTCTTTTCCAAATACTTTCGAATCAAAATCAGTAATCATTTGGTCAATGAGTATCTGGTAATCTTTTCGAGTTGGATAAAACGCTTCTTTTATCGTTAAACCTGTAATATCTAAATTTTCATGATCATAATCGTCCAATAATTTTAATCCTTTAGCGAAAACATTTAACCATTGATTGTTCTCTGTCTGCTCTTCAATGGCTCTACTTAAAATTTGAATGCCATTTTTTAAGAGGTTAACTTCTTGTTCTTTTTGCTGTAATCTTTTCTCGTTAATGGTATAACCTTTAATAAGATAATCTTTTAATATAGTATTAGCCCAGATTCTAAATTGGGTGCCTTCCTTCGATTTTACTCGATATCCGATAGAGATTATAACGTCTAAGTTATAATGTGCAGTTTGATAATCTTTACCATCCTGAGCAGTTGTCGCAAATTTTGCGACAACCGAACTTTCATTTAATTCTTCCTCTTTAAAAATATTATTGATATGCTTTCCAATAGTTTTAATATCTCTATTGAAAAGAGATGCGAGTTGATTTCTATTAAGCCACACCGTATCTTCTTCAAATTGTACATTTAACTGCGTAGATCCATCAGTGGATTGATAAAATTCTATTTGTTTGTTTGGCGCCATGCATTTATAACTACTAGTAAAGTTCGATTATATTCTGGTTATTTGCTAATCAAAAAACGAATTTCTTCCTTTTCGAAAGTGCTAATAATCATTACCAGTTGCTCCTTGTCTTTGTGAAAATATCGAAGTTAGTTTTCTTGGATACCCAACATCAAAAGAAGTTGTGTCCATTTCGCAACCGCGCGTATGTTCAAAAAAATATTTTTTTATTTATGATTAGAATTGTAAACTATTCTGATCGATCTTGCTGTTTATCCACGTATAATTTATTCACTATTGTCATCACGATAGCAATCAGCGGAGTTGCTAGTAAGACGCCCCAAAATCCAGCAATTACGCCCATCGCAACTTGTCCGAAAACCAATAAGGCTGGCGGAACATTAACCATTTTTTGCTGAATTAAAGGTTGAGTAACGGTACTTTGAATAATCTGAATCAGCATATACAATCCAAAAACCCACAAAGCGACATCGGGTCCTTGCATCAAGCCCAGCAAAACGGCCGGAACCAAGGCTATCAAAGGTCCAAAGTTCGGAATCAAATTTAATAATCCTGCTACCAACGCTAAGGTTAAAATCAACGGCATGCCGATCAGCCAAAGGCCCAATCCTGTTAAAATAGCGATAAAGAAAAAGCCAAAAATTTGACCTTTCAGCCAATTTTTAAGTACGTGATGGATATCGTCCCACAAGTTTTCTGCAGTTTCTTTTCCTTTCGTCGGAATGAGATGAATAATACCTTTTCTATAAATTCCGGGACTTGCCGTAAAAAACATGCCCAGCAAAACGACAATATAAAGATCACTTAAAATACCAAAAGTCGATGAGAAAAAAGATTTGATCACCGTTTCTGTTTTGCCAGAATCTAGAGAATTGGTGGAATAATTAAGAATTTTCTGTCCCAAAGGTTTTTCAGAAAGCCAACCCTTCGCGTGTTCAATCGTTTGCGGCAACGTATCGGAAAGTTCGTCTATTTGAGAACTTAAGCGAGCACCGACGAACCAAAAGAAAAGGCCTATGATAATCAGATTTAGAGCTACCGAAAGAATGATGGCGTACGGTGAACCTGCTTTCAATTTCTTCTTAAAAAAGTCGGCACAACCATGAAAATAAATGCTCATTAAAGCACCGGCAAGAACCAATAATAGTAGATTTATAAGTGTCGTGAATAGATAAGTAACAAGCAGTACCAAGATTAGAATTCCTGCTGCGATCCAGATTTTATTTTTAAAACTTTTTCGATTATCAGAATTTTGATCCATAAAATAGTTTTAATAAAGTTAAAAAGGTTTGCGTTAAAGTCTTACGAAAGTAAAGGTAGAAATTTGAAAATAAAACTTAAAAATAACATTTCAATTGTTTATACTTAATTCAAAGCCTGTTTGTCATTTAAAGCCGTTTGGTCTTCCACTCGTTTGATACAACCGTATTCGTAAGAAACATTCTTTTTCGCATCATTCAACCGCAAATTTCTATTTTCAAAATATTGAAAGTAATAGGTAGTGCTGTGCGATCTGGTCTTGATGACCAAAAACTTATAACCCTTCGCATCTTTACCTGCGAAAGGTTTTCCTGTAACTTTAAATATCCGAATTCCCTCGTGATCATTAAATACCAGATCCTTGCGGGAGTCAATTTTAAAATCGACTTTTAGATTTGTTCTCACTGGCCTTCCCCAAATTTCATCTTTTATCACTTTATAACATTGATAATTCAGAGTGAAATTTTCCTGAGCAAAAAAGAAAACGGATACAAAAACGGCCAGTATGGTACTGATGTTTCTCATGATATCGCGTTTTAAAATTTGATCAATCCAGCAGTAGAATTGCTTCTGTCAGTAATTAAAATTGGGTTTAAAGTTTTAGATCGGGAAAAAGCAGAATAGTTGCTTTGACCAAATAGATCATTTTGCCGAGTCGAGTTGTTTCTTTTAAATCGAAGTGAGGAACCTAAGAATGGAGTAAAGTATCGACTTAAAATTGGTGTTGACTTAGCGAATACTATTAAAATAAAAGGAGATAGAATTTTTTTCATACATTTTGTTTCAACGAATTTACAATTTTTCTCGCACAAAAGTATTTAGATCACTTATCATCTAAAATATTTTCAATTATGGGTTTTTGACGGGGAATTCGAGAGCGTATTAAAAGAACATTTAGCCCGAATAATAATCAAAGTATATTTCGTGATTATCTAAAAACTCGGTAAAGAGATCGAAAGCGGTCATTTGATTTTCCAGCATTAAAAGAAGTCTTGTTTCCAGTTCCTCAAACTGAATGTTTAAGGCTTTGCAAACTGCGGTCACATCTAAAACAGTTGCGCATCTTTCATACTCATGACCTGGACTTAAATCTTGAAGATCGAGTCTGATGGATTGCGGTTCGATGGTTATGTAAATAACGCGGCCAAAGTGGTCAGAGTAGATTTGCATAGGTTTAAATTTAATAATAATTTATTCTAATCCATTCATTTAAAGATCATTTAAATTTTTCAACTTGAATAATCGTCGAACTGCCACTCAATTGGTTTGAATATACTTTAATTTAATAAAACAAATTCACTGTTTTTAAGGAACAGGAAAAGACAAAGTACAAGGATAATAAATTAAAAAAAACACACAAACTATGGAAAAGCAAACGGTACACAACCTCATTATTTTAGACGAAAGTGGTTCAATGGAAAGTATCAAATCCCAGATTATTTCTGGCTTCAATGAAACGGTTCAGTCGATTAAAGGTTCCCAGAAAAAGTATCCGAAACAAGAGCATTTTATTTCGGTGGTTAGTTTTAATGATCTTTCCAACAAATTGCTGCACTTCATTGATCCCGTCGAAAAATTAAATGAAATTGATGCAGAACGATATCAACCAGCTGCGATGACTCCACTTTTTGATGCAATCGGATTTGCGGTCAATAAATTATACCAAGTAGTAAAAGATCAGAAGAATTGCAATGTGCTGGTCACCATTATGACCGACGGTGCTGAAAATGCTTCCCGAGAATATTCTGGCAAGCAGATCAAGGAACTCATTGAAAAACTGAAACAGGAAAAATGGACGTTTACCTATATCGGAACTGATCATGATGTAGATCAGATTGCACTCCATCTTTCCATCACCAATACTTTGATCTTTGAGAAAAACGAAGCTGGCATCAAAGATATGTTTGAGAAAGAAAGAAAATCACGAGATACGTACTACTCAAAAGTTCAAAGAAATGAGAACACGACCGATGATTTCTTTGAGGAGTAAGATTTTAAGTTTAAAAAAGGAAGGCTCGGATTTTAATCTGCGCCTTCTGCTTTAAGTGGTTTGTGAATTATTTGAAGGATGATTATTTTTAAATCTGCTCTTTATTTATCATCGACAATTTGAGATGAATTATTACATTAATTTTCAGAAACAGAAAACTGGGTATTAATTTTTACATACTTTATTCTACCTCAGAGTTTATTGTTTCCATGATTTCTCTAAAACTATTTAGTCCAGATTCTATATTTTCTATAATCTCACTGGCTAAAATATCCGGATCCGGCAGATTATCCAAGTCGGTCAGACTTTTGTCTTTCAACCAAAAAATATCCAAACTGGTTTTATCTCTGGCGACAACATCTTCATAACTATACTTTCTCCAACGGCCTTCTTCGTTTGTTTCAGACCAAGTTTCTTCTCGTTTGTTTATATTGCTTCCTTTGTACAATTCGATAAATTCCGAAAGATTTTCCTGACGCATCGGATTCTTCTTTGGGGTATGATGTACGTTGGTTCTGTAATCGTAAAACCAAATATCTTTTGTCCAAGCGTCCTTACTCGCAGGTTTGTTGTTAAAGAATAATACATTCGCTTTCACTCCCTGTGCATAAAAAATCCCTGTTGGTAGGCGCAAAATTGTATGAAGTTCTGTCGTTTTCAATAACTGCTTTCTCACTTCTTCTCCCGCGCCACCTTCAAACAAAACATTATCGGGAAGTACCACGGCTGCTTCCCCATTAATCTTCAATTGGGTTTTGATATGTTGCAAAAAGTTCAATTGCTTATTGGAACTTGTCTCCCAGAAATCCTGACGGTTATAACTCAAATCTTCTTTTTGCACTTCGCCTTCTTCGTTGGTAGAAGTCATGCTGCTTTTTTTACCAAAAGGTGGATTGGCTAAAACATAATCAAACCTACTTCCGTCGTCTGAAATAAGAGCATCATTTGGATTGATAAAAGAATCGCCATCTATCTCGCCAATATTGTGCAGATACATATTCATCAAACACATTCTGCGGGTATTGGCAACTATCTCATTACCATGGAACGTTTTGTTTTTCAGAAACTCCTTTTCGTCACGATCCAATTTGTTATTCTCAACGATCCAGTCATAGGCGGCTAAAAAGAAACCACCAGTTCCACAAGCCGGATCTGAAATCGTTTTCATGGGTTTTGGCTGAACGCAGGCAACAATGGTTTTTATCAATGCTCTTGGCGTAAAGTATTGTCCAGCGCCACTTTTGGTATCTTCTGCATTCTTCTCCAAAAGTCCTTCGTAGATTTTTCCTTTTATATCAGCGCCCATCATTGCCCAATTTTCTTTGTCGATGAGGTTGATGACTTTTAAAAGTTTGGCAGGATCCTGAATCTTGTTTTGGCTCTTGGTGAAAATTTGTCCAAGTGTTCCTTTTTCAGTGGATAGCGTTCGCAACAATTGGCTGTAAAAAGATTCTAATTCTGCGCCACGTTTTCCGGATAAGGTTTCCCAATTGCAGGTCTCGCTGTCAGGAATTTCTTTGCCTTCTACATCTTTCAGTTTTGGGAAAACCAAACCTTTGCTGTAAGGCGGTTTATTAAGTTCATCGGCCATTTTTAAGAATAGCAAATAGGTAATTTGTTCTAAGTAATCTCCGTAACCTACTCCGTCATCACGAAGGACGTTAGCAAGATTCCAGATTTTTGATATTATTGTTGAGTCTGTCATTTTAAAATTGTTTTAAACCATCTAATAGCAACTTCTCCATCCATTTGCTCTATTTCGGATACGGTACGGGAATGGCGAATACCATTTCTAAGATTCCCTAATTGACTAAACCTTAAAATGAGATTAGTTTTATCCTTAAAAGTAGGTTCAAAAAGACTCCAATTTGACTTAAACGTAATAACGTCTCTATATTCAGATAAATCAAAAAACTCTATTATTTTATTAAAGTTTGTGTAATCCATTTCACTTTCTGACTTTTTCTTTTTATCAGAATCTACTCTAAATTGTACTTTTTCCTGAATATGTGATGGAACCCTTTCTTTATAAGAATTATTATCATTACCTATTGCAGACACAATCAAATTTCTAATCTTAATCTCTACTTCTTCAATTTCAATATTTAACTTTTTAAGTTGAGGAGGTAAAACTATCTTTTCATCTATCAACTGAGTTTGAATTGCTTCGAAAATTGTTCTTTTCCTTTCATCTAAAAATTCCTCAAAATCATCTTTTGTAAAAGGATTTCGCAATAGAATCTTTACTGCATTCCTATTTATTAAATGTGACTCTAAAACTTCATAAACTCTTTCCTGATCATTGTTATCGAACATTTCTTTGATATAATCGTTAGGCATTCTATTAGAAATAACATGACGATTTGTAAGGTCAGATATTGGAGTTCTATTTAAAATACTATTAATTTCTTTACCTGCAACATCTTTGAATATTGAATAGGGCACGATATGATGATCATCTAACTCACTATATTCTGGAAGTTCAAAGGAATCCCAATCCCTAGCTTCATTTATAACAAGAAGATTAAAAATCGCATTGTAAATTGCAGACCCTTTATAATTATCATTTTTTAAATCAATATTCTTAATATCAATATTGAATTCTTTAATCGCTTCAGGCTCATCTTCATCGCTTTTAAACCAACGTTTCAAACTCATAAAGTCTTTTGCTGTAGTAGATTCCACGGAACTACTGTAGCGATTGGTAAAGATTGAAGCCCAATACCACTTTCTAATTTTTCGATTTACGTCAATTACATTTGGTGGTTTTGATTCTGCGACATAAGCTCTAATTGCTGCAAAAGCTGGAATTATTGAAGGATAAGGAACAAAAGCAGACTTTATTGCACCATAATCTCGTGGGTTTTGCAAGGCTTTTATTGATTTCTGCAATGCATTTACAGATTGATTCCATCTTTCGACAAACTCATCTTCATCTTTAATTAAGATAACCTGCTCTTTACTTCCATCAGGATTACGAATCGTCTTTTTTGATTCTGGTACTAAGTAATAAAGATATTTTGATGAACAATAGTTTTGTTCAAGTACGGACATTACTTGAAGGATATATATCCTCATTTTTTTATTATCAGTAAACTCTAAACTTTCTTCTGCGTCTCTCCACATTTTTTTAAGAAAAAGTTCCTTTGGACGTAAGACAGCATTTAATAAATCAAAGATATCTAGCCTAACACCTCTTGAATTGATCTGCGTAAAAATATCGCAAACTTTTGCAATATCAATATCTTTATCTAATTCAATGTAACTAATATAAAATTGATTCAATAACTCCTCAATGATCTCTTTAAAAGATTTCGCACCATCAACATACGTCTGGAATTCATTTCTTTTCATTTCATCTTCCTCTCCCTCAAGTCTTCCTGTCCAGTAATCTCTATATTCTTTTATCCAATCACTTGTTCCCCAAGTACCTTCTTTCATCATTCCTAGGGGGAAGATATGTTGACTAAATTGTAGTTCTTTTTCAGATAAAAACTTTTCAGTTTTCCTCGTTCGAAAAGAGTATTCTATTATATTTTCATAATCTTCATAAATTAGATTATTAATATGTAAAAAATAAACAACACTTTTTGACCTTCTGGGAAATGGATCTTTAGGCGCAAAGAAAGCATAATATATGGCAGTCAATCGTTGTTGCCCATCTAACACGATATGCTGCTGATCTGAATCACCTTGAAAACCGTAGATTTTTTCACAACTTAATGTTTTGAAATTTTCTTTGCTTCCTTTCCAAAGTAGCAAAGTTCCAACGTAATAATCCATAAATATCGAACGGATTAATTCTTGAACATCCCAAGGTTCCCATTCAAAATCTCTCTGAAAATCTGGTATAACATAATGTCCTTTCTTTAGGCTTTCAATAAGACTTCCGAGATGAACTCTATCTGCTTTTTCTACATTTTTCATTTCTTATTCTTTTCTTTTTTTATCTTCTCCAACAACACACTCGCCGGCTCATAATCTTTATCTGCTTTACATTTTGCCAGTTCTTCTGCACTTAACAATTTCCCTTCAAAGGTTTTTTTTAGAATACTTTGGCGCAGGGCTTTTGCTTTTTCTAAACTTTCTTTCAGGCTTTCTTCTACTTTATCGCAAACGGATAATCGGAATTCTATTTCACGGACGATTTGGTTTTGTTCTTTAAAAGAAGGAAATGCAATTGGTGATTGCCTAATAGTTGCCATCGAGAGCGAAGGTTGTGCAACAGCCTTAACAGCAGACATCATTAAAGTTTTTCCAAATGCTGATTGTAAAAAAAGTTCTAAATATTTTGAATTTAAATTAAAATATGGTCTTGCCATACCAATATTTGGCCTTAAAAAATAACGTTGATTTAATGGAACCATTGCAACATTACCAGTTCCTGCACCAACAAAAACTATTAGTAATTCTCCGCCAAATATTTGAGATCTTTTTAAAGATTTTACGGATTCTGAAGTAACCTTAGAATAGACCGTTTTCTTGAATCCTAAAGGTCCAGCATTTTCTGCTTTTAATACAGGTAAATCTCCATCTAAATTATATTTGACATAATCTGTATATTCAAATCCTGCAAGTTTTGTTACAAAACATATTGTTCCTATTTGTGTCCAAATCCAATTTATTGGAATTTGCCATTTTTTACTTTCATGTTCTGCATTAGGTAAATCAGGAATTGTTAAAGGTCTGGGCTTCGCTGGTTTTTTTTGATCATCATTATTTTCTTCCCATAATTTAATTTCTTCTTTCCACTCTTCAAGTTGTTGTTCGTAATATTTTTGACGTTCCTCTTTTATCTCATTCAATAATTCATAGGCAGAAGGTAATTCAGTTTGTTTTTCTCGCCATTCTCTCGTCAATTCTCCTTCAAACGCTTTCTTTAAAACCGCTTGTCTGTAAATCACCAATTGTTCCTGTGCTTTTTTCAGGTCGGCAATACCGCTGTCTAAACTGCTGAAGAGTTCTTCTATTTTTTTGACAATGGCTTTTTGAATTGGAAGAGGGAAAAGTTTTGTACTTAATGATTCTATTTTGCCAGAGGAAATATTTGGTTGTGCACCACCGTAAGCACTTCTCTCTATTTCTCTTTTTAATGAATACAACAGATAAAAAATGTATTTCTTACTTGTATAATTTTCTGAGTGAGGAAGTAAATTACCAACGCGTTGATTTTGATAAGCCTTTTCATCAGAATCAAAAATTCCAAATTTACCGGTTGTGGCTCCAGACATTGCAATCAAAATATCGCCTTTATTTACAATGTGAGAATCATATTCAATTTCTTCTTTAACTCTACTTGCGTCAACAACACTTACATTCCAATCCTGAATATCTCCTATTTTCAATACAGGAATTCCTTCTTGAATATATTTACTGCTTTTAAATGCGAAGCCATTTTTTAATTTAAGTAAATCTCCCAACTTGCATGCTACCCAATCTTCTCTCATCATTTTTAATTCATCATTTTTCATTAATTGCGTTTTGTCACTTTCTTTATCATACAAATACTAATTGATAATCAGTTGGTTATGATTCTTGTCGTTTTTCTCATCATACAAAAAATAGGTTCTCTAAAATGAGTTTGTCACTTTCTTTATCATACAAAAACTTCTTGATATACAGTTAGTTATGCTCCTTGTCGTTTTTCTCATCATACAAAACTATCTATGACCAAATAGGAATGTATTCTACAAATTTGGTTGATGAATTATTAGGATCTTTCGGTTTAATCTTTTGTTGAGACAATGCTTCTCTTATCACAATAGAAACTTGACTACGGTAGCGTTCGCTTACATTAAACCGTTCTCTCAAACTAGTATTAGACATGCTACTAGAAGAGTAATATTTAAGAACACTGTGTTGATATGCTGCTTCTACCCGTTCTTGCGGAGAAAGTTCAGCAAAGTTCCTAGGCGCATATATTGTAACCCTAAATGAGTTCGCCAATTCTTCAAATCGAAGTGGTGGCAAACCATAAAGTTCTATTGCTGCTACCGATTTTTGAAAACCACTTCCTCTCTCTTCACATATATTATATCTTCTAAATGCAGAAGCCAAGGCATCATTTCGTGATTGTGGCGTAGTCCCTATCAGTCTATCAACTGTTTTGGAAGGTAGTAATTTCCCCGGGTTAGATATTTCAATCCTATTATCATAAATTTCAATCATAGGACCCGCTCCCTTTACGGTAAAATCCTGATGAATTAATGCATTAGCAATCAACTCACGTAAAGCAATATCAGGATAAATAGAAGTTTCAGCGCGTAGCGCCGTTTTAATAATTTCACTACTTGGTAAAAGCGTTTTTATAAAAAACAATAGTGCTTCAAAACTTATCGCATATCCCTTATTTCCAGGATATTCCCGTTCGGTTGTGATTTTGTTATTTCCTTTATATTTTATTACCCTTACCGCTTTTCTTGAAAGAGAATCAAAATCTTTGAGGGAATTTGCTGCTGCCAATGCGCCAAGATTCGTAATATAATAACCGGTTTCATCAACCGCATTTATCATATTCTCTTGTTCTAACCAATGTAAAACAGATTCATCTGTATTATTATCGGGCTTACCAAGCAACTCTAAAATCTTTTTATAATCTAAAAGTGATAATATCTCTTTTCCCGACAAAAGTTTTGATACATGCAAATCTTCGAAAACTGGATTTTTACTATTCAGCATTAATCCACCTATTTCTTGTCTTGATGCTTTTTGTGTTGTTCCGCCACTTCTAATAAAAGAGTCTTCTATAGTCCCAGAGCGCAAGTACACAGGTTTTGTAGAAGATTCTTTTACATAAATGAAAAGTATAGGTTTGTCTTTATAATTTTCAATTTTATGACTTAATGCTACTTCAGGCAAAAGCGTATCACGAGATAAACTGGATAATTTTTGAACTATTAATTCGGCATTCTCCATGGTGATGCCCTTTATTCCACCTGTCTTGCCTTCGATACCAAAAACTAAAAAACCTCCTCCTGGAAGATTCGAAAATGCACTTAAATGCTTACTCAATTTTTGATTATTAGGAGACAGGTCTTCTTTCCAGTCTAATTCATTCAATTCCTGTGCAATTGGATTGAGACTTTTGTCTAGTAATGCAACCACTCTATTAATCCAACTTTCCATATCCACTCATATTTTTCTGTTTCTAAACATGCAATAAGTCCTTATTATCAGGCATACTAACCGACATTTCTCTTTTCTAAACAAGCAAGATTATGCTGCTAATACTTCATTTAATTCTTCAATAATCTCATTCATCTCGTTGCCAAATAACTGGTGCATTTTTCCTTTGCCACCTTTTGCGTCAAATGGCGTGTAATCCAAATCATCTATTTCTATATGGTAACTGCTTACCACATGTTCTTTAATCATACGCAACCAGTCTAATTGTTCGGGTGTAAATCGGTTGTGTTGTCCTGCGTTCTGTTTGAAAATCCATTTTTTAAAGTTGGCTTCAATGGTAGAATCATAAGGTTTTAATTCTGCATCAATTCCACAGGCTCTTCTAATTAAGGAAACCAAAGCGGTGAGTTCATCTTTCGGCTTCTTAACCGCGGAGGCTGAGCCTGTCGAAGCATCTAATGTTGCATACGCATCCCAAACAAAATCCGGTGCGAGTAAAGGTTTGTCTAGCCGAAGTTTCTCCATCACTTCTTTAATCATTTTAAAGGTGATTTCTCTACGGTTGTAAGGTTGATTGTAGAAAATACTCAAGGCTTTTATTTCAACTTTGTTGGCTTCTAAATATTCGGTGAAATCTTTGACAATTTCCGTGGCTTTATCTACGGAGGTGGTTTCCCATTCGCTTTTGGTAACGGTATCGATGTTATGACTGTCTATAATTTGGTCATGCTCTTTGCGTACATTTTCCAAGTACGTGTTGAGTTGTCCGGTAAATGTTTTACTGGCTTCGAGAATCAATTTTTGTTGCGCATCCTTTTTCGCTTCTTCAATTAAAGCGGGTGTTCTGTCGACAACAGGAATCTTATCGATCTCGATCTGGGCTTTGGTTTCAATTTCATCAAAATCGTAAGCAACCAATAATTCCTTGGTGATCTGTTTCAAATTTTTACCGCCAGATAATTCCAATAATCTGTCTTTTTCATTATCGGTAATCTGCTTTTCTAAACGGATCAAACGGTTGGCTAAGGACAAAAATAAATCTTCCTCGGCAACACCCATTGTTATGGCTCCCAATAAATCAGTCATAGGAACCGTTGGTTTACGTTCCAAAGGTCGGCTGTCTGTCTTTTTAGATTTGGTAACGCCAACTGCATCGACAATAACGAAGTGGGTTTTGGTTTTTGCCGTTTTAGAAACCAACTGCAAAGTATCGCTGTTAATGGTTCTGGTTCCACGACCTTTCATTTGTTCAAAATAATTGACGCTTCTGACATCACGCATAAAGAGTAAAACTTCCAAGAGTTTTACATCTGTTCCAGTAGCAATCATATCTACGGTAACCGCAAAACGAGGATAATAGGAATTCCGAAAACGGTTCAAAACTGATTTCGGATCTTCTTCGGCTTTATAGGTTACCTTTTTGCAGAAATCATTTCCTTCATCAAATTCTTCCCGAATAATCTGAATAATATCATCGGCATGACTATCTGTTTTTGCAAAAACCAAGGTTTTAGGAACTTCATAGTCTCCATTTTCATCAATGCGGTTTGGAAAGATGGTCGTTTGTAATGCCTTTTTGTATTCTTTAATAATGTTCCTGATCTGACTTGGATTGACGACCTTTTTATCTAAATCATTGCTTTTGTACTCCGTGTCTTCGTCTTCCTGTAACCAACGTTTTTTACGCGTGAGTTTATCTCTTCTGTCAATAAACCAACCTGCTTTTACAGTTTCGCCGTTTTTAGAAATTTCGGTTTCAATGGTATAAACATCATAAGGAACGTTCACACCATCGGTAACAGATTCTTCGTAAGTATACTGGCTGACAACATTTTCATTAAAGAAACCAAAAGTTCTTTTGTCTGGTGTGGCCGTTAAACCAATCAGGAAGGCATCAAAATAATCCAAAACCTGCTTCCACAAATTGTAAATAGATCGGTGGGCTTCATCGATGACAATAAAATCAAACATTTCGATGGGAACTTTTGAAGTGTACTCTACTGGAATTGCTTTTTTGTCCGCAACTTTTTTCTGAAGCCAGGAGTTTTCATTTGGATTATTTTCTTCCGAACTTTCATCTAATTCTTCTCCTTTCAGAATCGCATACAACCTTTGAATAGTAGAAATACAAACCTGACTGTCGGAGGCAATATAACTTGAAGATAATCTTTGAACATTGTACAATTCTGTAAACTTTCTGTTATCATCATTCGGTTGAAAGGTCATGAACTCCTGTTCTGCCTGTTCACCCAAATTCTTGGTATCTACCAAAAATAAAATACGTTTGGCATCAGCATGCTTTAACAAACGGTAGACAAATGTGGCAGCAGTAAAGGTTTTCCCTGCACCCGTCGCCATTTGGATTAGGGCTTTGGGTTTATTTTTTTTGAAGGAATGTTCCAAATTATTAATCGCTACAATTTGTGCAGGTCGAAGTCCGGTTGGATCTAACGCTGGAATCGATAATAATCTTTCCCTAATACTCTTGCCTTTCTTTAACCATTCAGTAATGGTTTCGGGTTTATGAAAACTAAAAACAGTTCTGCTTCTAGGTTTTGGATCTCTATAATCAGTAAATCTTGTGATGGTTCCAGTACTTTCGTACACAAACGGTTTTGCATTATTTAATGTAAACGAACCAATTTTAATTGCTTCCTCCGCATATCTTGCAGACTGCTCTTCTACGACTGTTAAGCGATGACCTTCATCTTCCTTCTTGGCCTCAATAACACCAACAGGAACTCTATCTACAAATAACATATAATCAGCAGAACCACTTACCGTATTGGTTTCCCGTAGTGCTACTCCTTTTCCGGCAGATAAATCCACCTTATTTTTTGATTGAACGATCCACCCAGATTCGCGCAACATGTGATCAATTTTGTCACGTGCTATTTGTTCGGGATTTTGATTGGTGTTTTCAGTGTGTCGATCCAATGTGGTAGAATTTTTTCAAGCATCCAAATTACGCAATTTATAGATATCACTTTCACCAGAAATTTTAAAATTTAAAGGTTACTCTGAACCATATTCATGACTGAAAACGTTAGTATTTTTTAATTATACAATTCCAAAATCAATAAATCTTCGTAATCTAGTTCGAGATAATTTCATCTAATACACTTGCAGATTCTTGTTCTGAAATACCTTTAATTATTGCAATTTAGAACAAAATTAGAGAAATAAAGAATTGCAGAAGTCTATAACAAACTCATTGAAGTTGTAACAAAACTTTATTTTAATTCTTCAATAGTTCTTATCAATTTTCCAACAGACTTAAATCAATTGCACTTAATACTCCGAAATTGGCAGCGGGCAATATTTCTTTCGGCCGCATTTGGTGCATTGGGAACCGTTCCAGACTTCGTCGAATTGGGAAATGGCTGCGTCGGTTAAGGTGGGATCGTCGGTGAGAATGCCGGCTTCAAAGTTGCGGTTGTGCTCGCCTTTCATGCCGATGCCAGCGCCCGTGAGATTGGCGGAACCGAGATAGACTTCGCGGGAATCAAAAACGAACATTTTAAAATGAACGCGTGGGCAAAGTGCCTGTTCTAAATGTTGGGCAAGCAAAGGATATTTATCAAAATCTTCGCGGAAATTCGGACCTGGATCTTTCGCATATAATAATCGGATCTCTACTCCTCTTTTTAAAAGATCATTCAATACGCCCAAGAAAGGTCGCGTACCAGACAAGCCGTCTTTTACATAAAGATCTTTGATATCTGCAGTTCCGATCCAGAGACTGCGTTTGACCGTTTTGCATTGGTCGAGAACTTCGGAGTAATGGGCTTTATTCTGAATATATTTTATCATTCATTAAAAAAAATAAACTTAAGAAAAATAAACTGGAAGTCAACGGAACAAGCGGAAAATATAAGTTGTGAAACTAGAGAATGAGCGCAAATTAATACGCATTAAAATCTCTGTATCAACAGATAAAATATTTTAAATATGGTAAAATAAAAGCGTTTGCAATTGTAAAATACCTAACTAATCAATATCTCATTTGTTTTATTTCGTAGCACAAATCATCCATAATCGCTCCAAATTATTTCGCTATTTTTGGGCTCAAATTATGGTTCTTGGAGAAGTTTAAATTTATAGATCTTTTTTGCGGTATCGGCGGGTTTCATCAGGCGATGGAACGATTGGGTGGCGAGTGTGTTTTCGCTTCTGATATTGATAAAAATTGCCGTGTGGTTTACTTTGATAATTATGGTTTAAGACCGGCAGACGACATTACGAAAGTGGATGAAAATACGATTCCGGAACATGATGTTATCTGTGGTGGATTTCCTTGTCAAACCTTTTCTAAAGCCGGTAACAGATTAGGAATTAGTGATCCGCGCGGAACTTTATTTTATGACATTCTGCGAATTGCCAAAAAGCATCGACCTAAATATATGCTGCTGGAAAATGTCCGGAACTTAACCTCGCACGATAATGGATTGACGTGGAAAACCATCTATGAAAACATCAGAGCCATTGGTTATAACGTCCACGAAAAACCGATTATTTTCAGTCCGCATTTTTTAGGTCATCCGCAGCATCGAGAACGGGTTTTCATTTTGTGTAAAAGGGAAGATCTGGGCGAAATCGACGATTTTTATTTTGACAAAAGTTCTATTGAAGAAGCCAACGCAGAAGAAATTTTACAAGCAGAAACGGAAATTGAAAATTTAGAGAAATATCAATTATCAACTGAGGAACTGGAACTCATCAATTATTGGGATGAATTCATCAGAAACATTAAAAAACCTTTGCCTGGTTTTCCTATTTGGGCAGATCGTTTAAGAGAGTTGGATCTAGAAGAAGATCTGGAATCTTTACCGGTCTGGAAGAAAAACTTTATCCTTAAAAATAATGACCTCTACGAAACTAATAAAGAATTCATCACCGAATGGCTTCAAAGAGGAGAAACGATTCAACTTTTTAAAGGATCGAAAGCGAAATTAGAATGGCAAGCCGGCAAAGTTGATCATCCCACTTTGTGGAATACGTTGATGCATTTTCGACCGTCGGGTCTGAGGGTAAAACAACCGAGCCACTTCCCTGCTCTGGTCGCAATCACGCAAACTTCAATTGTCGGAGAAAGAAAAAGATATATTACGCCGAGGGAATGTGCAAGATTGCAAGGGTTTCCGGATACCTTTAAATTACCAAGCAATGATCGCGTGGCTTACAAACAATTTGGGAATGCCGTGAATGTTGATGTGGTGGAACTTTTTGCGAGATTTCTGTTTGGAGATCAAGAAGTGATTCGTCATTATTCGAACCGAAAGTAAATCCGTTACTCTAAGAAATAGGTAAAACTAAAGGAGTTTTCTTGTCCGTACGATTTTACAAAAGCGTAGGAAAAAACTTTCTTGTCGAGTACTTTACAATCGTTGATCAGCGCTTCTGAATGCTCATGACTAAAGTTAAGTCGAGCGGGAATTCCTTCGACCACTGAATATTTCTGAGAAGTATCGAACGGTTTTAAATTGGTGATTTCCGCCAAGTAATCGACATATTTTATAAAATTCGGAAGAAGGAAATTGGCTGCATCAGCAATTTCGGCAAAACCACCGTCTGGTTTTTCACAGCAGAACGGTTGAGCCAAAAGTTTTCGTTCCACTTGCTTTTTATTCTCCCAAGCGTTCAAACCAGAATACGTATAATCGATGAATTGTTGGGTTACTTTTCCGTTGGAGGAATATTCGACAAGCCAATTCCACCAGTCCAAGGCATTTTCTTTATATTTTTCTACGGAAGTAATCAAAGCGTCATCTGCACGTAAAAAGAAATCGACGGATTGAAGTTCTTCATTTTCATTAAACAGCAATAGTTGTTCAAGATTGATAGTATTTCGTTCTAATTCCGCAATAATAAAATGGACGGTCCCGAAAGGATATTTGGTGTAGTAGGAACTTTTCGGATGAAAACATTTCCCTCGTAGAATATTGGGATTAATTTTATTGGGATTCGACGCTAATTGTTTGTTATGATCTTCATCAAAGGAGACGATATGTTGATCGATGCAGGCAATATTTTTATGCGAGACGAACATATCGATAAAGACAAAATCTTTGCGATGTTCAAATTGATCTACGCTGATCCACAATTTGTTCGCGCTGTTACAAAAGCCGACGATCTCGCAATCCAGAAATTCCTGTAAAATAAGTCCCGACAGAATTCCATCAATATCAGAATTAATGACAATTTTCTTTTTGGATTTGAGTAAGTCGATCATTGGTTTAGAAAAGTATAAGAACTCTAACCAAAGATATTAAATTTAGCAATCCACTGAGTTAAAAATATATCCGAAGATAATGAAGATAATGATGAAGCGAAGACACGTTAAGCATTTGAATTTTCCTTATCAGAATCTTTAAAAAGTATCGTTCTATGCGGATAAGCAAGATCAATGCCTTCTGCATCAAAACGTTTTTTGACACTTTCTAAAATATCGCAGCGCATATCAAAAGAGTTGTCATAATTAAGCGCCCAGCACCACGCTCTTACCGATAAAGTAGAATCATTGATTGAAACTAAGGCCGTGCGAACGATGTCTTTATCTTCTGCAATCTCTACCTCCGAACGGTTATCAATATTGAACGGATGCGCGGTACATTCTTCTCTCAAAATTTTTTTTGCTAGATCTAAATCGCTTTCATAGGAAATTTGAAACTCGATACGATCGCAGATCTTTGAATCAAAAAGATTATAATTAATGAGTTTTTCCCGATTGATCATTGCATTAGGAATGACGATCATTTTATTATCAAAATCCCGAAGGACCGTGTGTCTCATGGTAATATCGACCACCTTACCGATCATCGTGTCGGTAACTCTGATAATATCCCCGATTTTAAAAGGTTTAAAAGTAATGATAAAAACGCCGCCCACGATATTTGCTAACGCTTCCTGAGACGCGACTCCGGCAATCAACGCGATCACGCCCGCTCCTCCTAAGGCGGTTTGTGCCACGCCTTTTAAAGAAGGAAAGGCCAGAAGAGCGATTAAAGTTCCGATCATGTACACCGCAAAAATCGCGATATACCGTAAAAATTTAACCGCCGTTGGATCTTCAGCCTCGTTGATTTTATTTTGAATACTTTGTTTAAACCAGATATTAACGGAGGACGCAATGACCATTGTGATCACGGAAACGATACCGAGATATAATACAATTTGTAGATCACGTTCAAATTTCTGGTAGGCTTCTTCAAAAAACAGAAATATTAAAACCATAAAACCCATCACCAGCCATAAAGTGTTCAATACTCGTCGAACCAAGTTGATGGCTTTTGGTTGATTTCCGGGAACTCTTTTCTGCTCTTTTTTAACCAGCCAACTATGAAATTGGTTTGTTGCCAATCGCAAAAGTAAAACGGCTACAACTACGACTACCGAATAGAAAAGCTCAGTCTTAAAGGTCTCAAAGAATTCCTGCATATCATTTGTTTTATTAAAGAATTCTGGCTAGAGTGACGTATTTAAAGAAGTCAGGAATTCTACCAGATGTTGATTAAATTCTTCTGGTTGCTCCAAATTTGAAACGTGTCCCGCCTCATCGATGATCCTCAAAACAGAACCTTTAATATTTTCGTGCATAAATTCAGATTGCGCAAGTGGCGTAACTTCATCTTGTCTGCCGCAAATAATAAGCGTTGGAATTTGAATTTTATTTAAAGTTGAACAGGTTTCAGCACGGTCTGCCAGAGCAGTTAATCCAGCGGTAATTATTTCTTTAGGATTAGCGACAACGATACTTTTTAAATTTTCTACTATTTCTTGTTTATCAGTCAATGACTTAGGGTGAAAAACACTTTTAATAAAGTTTTTGTTAAATGTGTCTGTGCCTTCTAGGTTAATTTGCTTGATAGTTTCGAGTCGCTTTTCACGCGCTTCACGAGTATCGGCAACGCATTGCGTATCACATAAAATGAGGGCGGTGAACCGTTCAGGAAATCGATGCACTAGATTGAGTGCAAGGTAACCTCCCATTGATAATCCGCAAATTATTGCCTTTTCAATATTGAGTTTGTCCAAGAAGGCAATCACATCTTCGCCGAACAGATCAATACTTAACTTGGATTTTTCATCGGTTGATTTCCCAAACCCTCGGAGGTCAATTGCGATGACTCGATGAGAATCTTTTAAACTGTCAATTTGCTCCTTCCACATTGATTTGTCAAAGGGAAAGCCGTGGAGAAATAGGATCGGAATAGCTCCTTTGCCCACGTCATGATATGAAATAGTGGTATTATTGACTTCCGTTGAAAGATTTTGAGAAGAATTTTTTTGTTCCATAATTAATATTTCTGTTAGAGATATTTAAAAAATTTTTTGAAGTTGAATTTTTAGGTTGGTTCTTGTGTTTTTCAACCAAAGTCACAAGTACTATTTTTCGTGAGGTTAATATCACATCTTTCAGTTCCAGTTATATGTATTTGATTACCGCTTTCAGTCCAAGAGGAAGTTTTTTATTTAAAATGAAAAAGCATTAGACCATTTTGTTATGTTTGGATAAATTCCCTCACATTTTCTAGATCTAATGCTTTTTTCGTTCCTGGTAGATGCTTCTTAAGGAAACACCTTTGGACTTTTTCTGATGAATTCTTTCCTTTTAGCAGTTGCAATTTAGGGCTGACTTCAATTTCTTTCTCATTTTTTTACCTTTGTAGGGTGTAAAAAGAAGTGCAAGTCCTGCGCCTATGAGACCAACCGTTAATATTGAGATCATCGAAGTTCCGGTACATTTTTTCATAATATTTTTATTTTACTAATTCTTTTGTAAGTTAGCGAAAATCATCTTGATTCCAAATGATCAAAGTCATCATTAGAAATTAATGACACGCTAAGTTGTATTCAAATTTCTCTCTTTATTAAACAACTTTAACGACCGATTTCCCTCTGGCGCTTCTTGTTTCTGTCTTTTTGAGTGCTTCTAAGGCGTTTTCAAAAGCATATTCTTTTTCAATAACGATTTTAACTTTTTCGTTTGATATTTGATTGACGAGGTCGATCATTTTCTCGTTGGTGAATAACTGATGATCCATTTGACGAACCTCGATATTTCTTTGCGGCGGAACAGAGGTATTATCTCCCGAAACCGTAATTAATAAGCCTTTATCTTGAACCACCTGAATACTGTCTGTTCCTGTATCTGGTTGAATTGCCAGCGCTTTTGTAACGCCACCATTTGACCACTTTTTAACTTTCGCTATCCAGTCAGGATCATTGTAATCTACAGTTTGTTCTGCTCCGAGCGCTTTCATGTAATCATGATTCTTTTCCGAAGCAGACGCCGAAATACGAACTCCTTTGGCCCTGGCTAATTGTATAATTAAAGTTCCGATTGCACCTGAGGCTCCTGCAATAAATAATGTATCTCCACTCTTTAAATTCAGTTCGCGCATACATTCTAAGGAAGTTTTTCCAGCAACTGGAATTGCTGCTCCTTGTTCCGCAGTCAGATTGTCGGGTAATCGTATCAATACGGCTTGCTTTGCTACAGCATATTCTGCCCAACTCCCGCCTTTCGGTTGTAAAGTGGTCGTAAATATTACTTTTTCGCCAATATTAAAATCATTTACCTGGCTTCCTTTTTCTCTGATTACTCCTGCTCCTTCTAAACCAATTACGTAGGGAAAACTCACTCCCGAAGGAATGAAATATCGATCGTGAATACCTGCACCAAATGCTTCCACTTTTATTAGTACTTCA
>JBBSRZ010000032.1:0-24310 GCA_038242555.1 Flavobacteriales bacterium
ATTAAAAGGTGGAAATGCCATGTTGTATGGAAACGTAGCTGCCGGTGGCGTCGTTAATTTAATTACGAAGAAACCTCGATTTGAACAAGGGGGAAGTGTCGGAATTAGTGCTGGAAGTTGGAACACTTACAAACCAACCGTTGATTTTTACGGTCCTTTATCCAACAATGTAGCATTTCGGGTAAATGGGGCTTTCGAAAAAGCAGATAGCTTTCGAGATGTTGTTGAATCACAAAAATATTATTTTAATCCCTCTTTCTTATTTAATATCGGAGAGAAATCTCAATTGATTGTCGAAGCTGATTATTTGAAGAATGATTTTACGCCAGATTTTGGAATTGGTTCAATCACTAACAAGGACGAATCTTACAAGATGAATACTTTATTGCCAAGGAATGCATATGTCGGGACAGACTGGCAATTTCAGAACATTCAACAAGCAACAGCTGGAATTACATTTAACACTCAGTTTTCAGAGTTTTGGACTTTGAATGCAGTAGCTTCTTATCAGAATTTTACCAAAGATTACTTCGCTACAGAAAGAGTTCAATGGAGTTATGATAATGCGGATAGATTGCGATGGGATCGGCCAATGGGAAGATCTTATGCGGAACAAAATTATACTTCTTTGCAAGTTAATGTTAATGGAGAATTGAATACTGGAAATATAAAACATAAAATATTGGTGGGAACCGATGGTGATTATGGAACCAGCGATTCTTACAACTTCTTTGATAAAGCTAATGGTAAGGAAATAACTAGAGAATCTTTCCATGGAACTAATGGAAGCAGTACAGGAACTTTATATTTAGATGATCCTTCAACTTGGGTTTCTGGAGCAATGCCAGAGACAGAAAAGCTTTCAAGAAATAGAATCCCGACCCAAAGATTCGGAATTTACGCGCAAGATTATATCGAACTTTCTGATCAGTTTAAAGTTTTGGCAGGCTTAAGATGGTCCTATATCGAAAATAAGGAATCAGAGAAAGTAGATTTTGTGAAAAATATCACGAAGCCAGGTGACGGAAATGTAAATAGAGCTTTCTCACCAAAAGCAGGATTAGTTTATTCCCCAAATGAAAATTTATCAATCTTTGGAACCTACACTAATTCGTTCTCGGCAAATAGTGGCGAAGATGTGCTGACCGGGTTGTCGCTAACACCTTCGATTATTGATCAGTTTGAAATCGGAGTAAAAAAGAATTTCTGGAATAATGCAGTTGCTTTAAATCTATCTTTATACCAAATAGAAAATAGAAATTTTTATCAAACTGCTGAATTTAAAGCTGATGGAATAACAGAGAACAATCGTTCTGATGTGAAAGAATTTGCAGGTAAAATGCGAAGTAGAGGAGTAGAATTAGATATCACTGGAAATCCTACTCCGAATTTGTCTATCATAGCTGGAGCTTCTTATAATCATTCTGTTTATTTAGATACGCCAGCAAATTTCGGTTATGTTGAAAACCAGAGATTGGTAAGAACGCCAGCGACCACAGCAAATGCATCGGTTTTCTATACCTTAAATAATTATGTTAAAGGATTGAAATTAGGTGCAAGTATTTATTTCATCGGAGATCGAATTGCAGGTTGGAATGATACAAAAGCACCCACCTCTGCAAGGAATGGAGTTTCTAGATTATTAGAAGTTGATGATTATTTTACGGCAAGTTTGTCCGCTGGATATGACTGGAATAAATTCTCGATCATGGCAAAAGTTGGAAACTTGTTCGACACGGTGAATTATAATTACCACGAAAATTACTCAGTAAACCCAATTACTCCAAGAAACTTCTATTTAACCCTTAATTATAAATTGTAATAGAAATTTCTTCCTATTATTCAATTCATTACAACAGTGGAAATTTCGGTTTCCACTGCTGTTGTTAAAATTCGATATTACAGTTTTAAAATGAATAGGAATGGGCTTTTGGTCGTTTTATAAAAATAAGAAACGATTGGTTTTAGCCAAAACTTATTGAGTTTTATTATTTGTTTAAAATGTTGATATAATCTCAAATCTAAAAAAAACAGAAAACTATGGCAGCAATAAAAGATACCAAATCATTCATGCGAATCACGCACCGTTATTTAGGTTATTTCGCCGCAGGAATAATGGTCGTGTACTCATTAAGTGGCGTATTATTGATTTATCGAGATACCAATTTCCTGAAAAAGGAAAATAAATTTGAAGTCGTGCTGAAAGCAGACATGACCGAGAAAGAATTGGCAAAAGAAATCAAAATGAAGAATGTAGAGTTCGATCCTGGTGAAAGTGATATTAAAACTTTTAAACAAGGAACTTACAATTCAAAGACAGGCGAAGCGAAATATACGAAAATGGAATTGCCATTTGTTTTAGATAAATTTAACCAGTTGCATAAATCAACTTCTACCCATCGATATGCATCTTTAAATACGGTTTTCGGATTGGTTTTATTCTTTTTTGTGATCTCTTCTTTCTGGATGTTTAATTTTAAATCAAAAGCGTTCCGTAGAGGAATGATTTATGCTGGGATCGGATTTGTTTTAGCGGTGATTATGGTGTTTTTTCAGTAAAGCTGTGATTTCATTTTTTTAAAGATTTTTTTCAAAGTTTATCAGATTTTGTAACTCCGAAAGAATCTTTATTTCTGGGTATTGGTCTGAGACTCTTCCAGAGTGACAAACCGTCCGATCCATTTAAAATCTTTTATTTAAAATCTAAAATTAATTGGTAGCGGAGTCTCTAGGTACTATCTTTAATTCCAAATGTATTTACAATATTTTTTCTAAATTTGTTTTCCCGAGAGGAAGCTTCTTGCGATTTTTCACTGGATGCTTACCTTGTGTAGCCTCGATTTTTATATTGGGGCTATTTTTTAATTCTATTTCTTCTGCTATTTCTTGTGCCCGAGAGGAAGTCTTTTGCTCCTTTTCTTGGATATTTATTTGATAATTTGATTGGTACAACTCGTTTTTCTTCCACAGATGATAAATCATTGTCAATATTTTCTTCTGTACTGCTACATAACTTTTCATCTTGATTCCGTGCTTTTGATAGGTTCTATCGTATAGATCTTGAAATGGTTTCACTTTGCATTGAATCATCACCAAGGAAGGCATGTGCAACGCTCTACGTATTTTAGAATTTCCTTTTTTTGATATTTTTGTTTTGCCAATGCGAGTTCCAGATTGTGCTTCTACCACATCATAACCAGCATAAGAAATAAGTTGTTTGTAGTTTTTGAATAAAGTAAATCCATTTGTTT
Organism: Flavobacteriales bacterium; assembly: GCA_038242555.1. Lineage (GTDB taxonomy): Bacteria > Bacteroidota > Bacteroidia > Flavobacteriales > Weeksellaceae > Kaistella. The sequence continues at coordinate 3,252 of JBBSRZ010000032.1, forward strand.
CTGCCAGGATTGTACTAACAGTCAAAACTCCCAGACCTTTCATTTTCAATATGTTTTCAGCCTTATCATATACTTCTTGATTTGATTTTAGATGGCTCTTTATTTCCTTTTCCAGTTCTTTTAATTGGCTTTCAAATAAAACAATGGTTTGTTGCAATTGATTATTAACTGCCTCTGAGTGGTGCATTGCATAGCCTAAAGCATCTCGCTGATTTTTTAAAACTGTTTTCAATTCAGTCACATTTTGATGCTGTCTGGTTAGTAAACGCAATTGATAGAAAAAGGTTCCCATCGGTTTCCATAATTCAAGACATTGTTCAGCACCCATTTGTGCAAGTCCTTTTGCATCAATGCTGTCATTTTTTGATTTTAAACCAATTGCTTCCAAATATTTCTTGGCTTTGTTTGGTAAAATAATGGAAACTTCAAATGCTTTCTCATAAAGATAATAAGCACAGTTCTCATGATAAATTCCTGTAGCTTCCATACAAATGACCACCGGAATAAGTTCTTTTTTATGTTTTAAAACCCATTCATTAAGCGTATCAAAGCCTTTCAAAGTATTGCAAATCACAGTACTGGATTTCACTGTTACTTTTTGCTTCTCATCAATTACACTGAAACAAGCATTAATTTTCTTGCTTGACACATCTAAACCTACCGAATACTTTAAGTTCATAAGAGTTGATTTTAGCTTTAATAAACAAAATTATTACATCAATCTTTGCTCATGTTTTATACAAGATCCAAATTAAAACTCTGGTCTTTAAGTACTATTGTGACTCAAAATGTAATAGAAACGCAGTGGATTAACCTAAGTTATACAATATCATCTACTGATGTATTTCGCCCCGATAGAATTTTGCCACCACGTTTTTGTCTACTAAAAAGTTGTAATCCAAAGATAAAATTTCGTAAATTAATAATGATGTAAAGATATGAGCCCTGATTGAACGGCATGTTTAAGCTCTCCGAAGCGAGGGAAAAAGTATAGGCCAGAAGCGAGTAGTGAAAGCAGGTTCTCGGCTCCTAAATAAATAAATATTCCTTTGTAAATATTCAGGTAATGAGATTGTTGGATTAATAAAATTGATTATCTTTGCAGACTTATAAATAACCGGGACGAGTTCCCACCAATTAATCGGGACGAGTTCCCACAAATTTAAACAATTATGTCAGTAAAAATTAGATTACAAAGACACGGTAAAAAAGGAAAACCTTTCTACCACATCGTAGTTGCCGATGCAAGAGCAAGTAGAGATGGTAAATTCATCGAAAAAATCGGTACTTACAATCCTGTAGTTAACCCAGCTGTTATCGAACTTAATGTAGATGCTGCTGTTAAATGGTTAAACAACGGAGCGCAACCAACTGACACCGCTCGTGCTATTCTTTCTTACAAAGGAGTTCTTTACAAAAGACACTTACAAGGGGGAGTAACAAAGGGTGCTTTCGATCAAGCAGAAGCAGATAGCAAATTTGCAACTTGGTTAGAAGGAAAAGACCAACAAGTTCTTGGTAAAAAAGACGGTTTAGCAAAATCGAAAGATGATGCAAAAAAAGCTGCTCTAGATGCTGAAGCAAAAGTAAACCAAGGAAGATTGGATGCTGCTGCTAAAATAGAATCTGATGCAAAAGCAGAGGCGGACGCTAAATTAGCAGAAGAAAAAGCGGCACAAGATGCTAAAGACGCAGAAGCAAAAGCAGCACAAGATGCTAAAGATGCGGAAGCAAAAGCGGCTGAAGACGCTAAAAATGCACCAACTGAAGAAGTAAAAGAAGAAGCGACAGAAGATAAATCTGTGGTAGAAACTGTTGCTGCCTCATTAGGTACAGCAGCGGCTGCAGTAGAAGGAGCTGTTGATTCTGTAAAAGAAACAGTAACAAACGTATCTGAAAAATTGACTGGAAGCGACGACAAAGCAACTGAAGAAGGCGCTGACGAAGCTAAAGCTTAATCAAAAAACTAAATCGTGATGCGAAAAGAAGATTGCTATTTTTTAGGAAAAATCACACGCAGACACGGTCTTCAGGGGAATGTATTCTTGAAATTAGATACAGACCAACCTGAAATGTATACTAAATTGGAATCAATATTCGTTGACATCAACGGATTATTGGTTCCTTTTTTTATTGCAAAACAATCATGGAGCAAAGGCGAAACGCTGATTGTCTCTTTCAAAAATTCTACAGAAGCCTTGGTCGATCAAGTTGTGGGTAAAGATGTTTATCTGCCGCTTTCTGGCTTACCGAAGTTAACTGGTCTCAAATTCTATTACCATGAAGTTGTCGGTTTCGAAATCCGCGAAGAAGATGGTAAATCTTGCGGAATTATCGAGTCGATCAATGATCAAACTGGTCAGCATTATTTCGTGCTCGATTTGGCGGGAAAACAAATCGTAATTCCGATTATCAGAGATTGGATCCTCGAACTGAACCGCGAAGAGAAATTCTTAAAAATGTCTTTACCAGAAGGTTTGATGGATGTTTTCTTGATACCGTCGAAGAAAGACGAGTAGTAATTTCTATTTATTTTGGGCGACTTAGTCCACCTAAGTTTATCCTGAGCTTGTCGAAGGATTCCCACTTTTTTATTCCACTTAGTTTCCTAAAAAGAGTTCCACTCAAACCTAACGAAGTGGTTCGATGATTCAAATAAGAATATAATGATATCATCATCAAGTTGGGTCGCAACTCGATTTATTATACAAAATTTAGAGTAAAATAATCAAAATTTATTTTCTAAAAAAATTCCCATTCATCAACAATTACGCCAATTTTTAGTAAGTTTGCATCTATTGATTATGTGCAATAAATCCGATTGGGTTTATAAAAAACATTAAAATTGAATATTTACGAATGAGAACGACTATAAAAGAATTATTAGGAGATTATAAAAAACTAATTCATCATGACATTACGGTTCAAGGTTGGGTAAGAGCATTTCGCTCTAACCGATTTATTGCCTTAAATGATGGTTCGACCATTAACAATTTACAAGTTGTGGTGGATTTCGAACAATTCGATGAAAATATTCTCAAAAACATTAGTAATTCTGCCTCACTTAAAATTGTAGGCGAAGTTGTTGAAAGTCAAGGTGCTGGTCAAAACATAGAGATTATTGCAAAAAAAATAATTGTTCTTGGCGATAACTTTACCGAAGAACGTGATAAAACAATTCTTCAACCGAAGAAACATTCCTTAGAAGTGTTGCGTGAGCAAGCACATTTGCGATTCCGTACCAATCTTTTTAGCGCGGTTTTTAGAGTACGAAGTTCGGTGAGTTTTGCAATTCATCAATTCTTTAACCAGCACCAATTTTTCTACATGAATACGCCGATCATTACAGGCGCGGATGCAGAAGGCGCAGGAGAAATGTTCAGCGTTACGAATTTTGACTTGAATGAAATGCCGCGTGACGAAAATGGAGCAATTGATTTCGCACAGGATTTCTTTGGTAAAAAAACGAATCTTACTGTTTCAGGACAACTGAACGTAGAAACCGCGATGATGGGTTTAGGACGAGTGTATACTTTTGGACCAACCTTTAGAGCAGAAAATTCTAATACCACGCGTCACCTTGCAGAATTCTGGATGGTAGAGCCGGAAGTTGCTTTTAATAATTTAGAAGACAACATCGATCTTGCTGAAGATTTCTTAAAATACGTCATCACTTTTGTTCTTGAAAACTGCAAAGATGATTTAGAGTTTTTAGACAAAAGATTCGGCGACGAGCAAAAACAAAAACCAGAAAAAGATAGAGCCGCAGAAGGTTTAATTGAGAAATTACAAAACGTCATTCAAAAAAGATTTAAAAGAGTTTCTTACACCGAAGCAATTGAAATTCTCAAGAATTCGAAAGAAAATAAGAAAGGTAAATTCAAGTTTCCGATTGAAGAATGGGGCGCAGATTTACAAAGTGAGCACGAGCGGTATTTAGTAGAAAAACATTTTGAGAGTCCTGTTGTTCTATTCGATTATCCGAAAGATATCAAAGCGTTCTACATGAAGTTGAACGAAGACGGAAAAACCGTTGCCGCGATGGATGTTTTATTCCCAGGCATAGGTGAAATCATTGGTGGATCGCAGCGAGAAGATAAATTCGACGTCTTAGAGAAAAAGATGAAAGAGATGAATGTAGATGCCGAAGAATTGTGGTGGTATTTAGATACCCGTAAATTCGGTTCTGTGCCGCATGCAGGTTTTGGTCTTGGTTTAGAAAGATTGGTTCTTTTTGTAACGGGAATGACCAATATTCGGGATGTAATTCCTTTCCCAAGAACGCCTCATAATGCGGAATTCTAATAAAATTTCACTATGTTTATAGTTCACGAGAACACAAATTAGACTTAAAAAAAATAGCGTAATAGCATTGTAATATGTTGAAACAAAATCTTCAAATGAGACTCGGCCAAAAATTGGCCCCGCAACAGATTCAATTAATGAAATTGATTCAACTTCACACGTTAGAATTTGAGGAGGAATTAGAGCGAGAATTAGAAGAAAATCCGGCTTTGGAAAAAGTGCAGGAAGAAAATAAAGAAGATGAGTATTCTGCCCAGGAAGAAAAATTTGAAGAAGAAGGTACAGAAAGTATCGATACTGATTTCGATGTGAACGACTACATTTTCGACGATGAGCCTGCGTATAAATCTTCTGCAAATAATTATTCTGCGGACGACGAAGAATTTGATAATCAATCTTTACTGACGGAAGGTCAATCTTTATACGATTATCTTTTGGAGCAAATTCGTTTGGCGAAAATTGATAATGACGATTTAAAAATCGCCGAATATATCATCGGAAATCTTGATAATGACGGTTATCTTCGCCGAGAAGTAAAGCAGTTGGTTGACGATTTAGCCTTTTCTCAAAGTTTGATGACCACGCCAGAAAAAGTTACTGATATTTTAGAAAACTATGTTCAGAAATTAGATCCGGCAGGCGTTGGTGCTCGTGGATTACAGGAATGTTTGTTGCTTCAGATCGAGAAAAAAGTAAGTGCTGATAAAGCAGTTAATTTAGCGGCAAATATTTTGAGAAATCAGTTTGATGCTTTGACCAACAAACATTATAACAAGATTCTTCAAAAATACGATATTGAAGAAGATGATTTAAAAGATGCGCTAGAAGTGATTTCTAAATTATCTCCGAAAGTTGGTGGGAATTTCGATACCCAAACAATCACCATTAACAATGAAATTATTCCAGATTTTTTAATTCAAATTAAAGATAATGGCGAAAAAGGAATCGAAGTAATTCCTTCCCTAAATAGTAAAAACGCTCCATCATTACGAGTTTCTGATGAGTACAAAGATATTTTAACAACGTATTCCCACGATAAGAAATCCGCGGAACACAAACAAGCGGCTCTTTTCATCAAGCAAAAGTTAGATGCAGCAAAATGGTATATTGATGCGATTAACCAACGTCAGAATACCTTGTTGCAAACCATTTCTGCAATTGTAAAGTTGCAAAAGAATTATTTCATCACAGCGGACGATAAGTCGCTTAAACCGATGATTCTGAAAGACGTTGCAGATATTACTGGTTTTGATATTTCAACGATTTCTAGAGTGGTAAAAAGCAAGTATGCCGATACTCCGAACGGGATTGTTTACCTGAAAAGTTTATTTTCTGATTCATTAACCAATGACGATGGCGAAGAAGTTTCTACGAAAGAAATTAAAACCCATTTAATCGAGATCATTGCAATCGAAAATAAGAGAAAACCACATACTGATGATGCTTTGGTTGGTCTTTTAAAAGAGAAAGGCTACAACATTGCAAGAAGGACGATTGCAAAATACCGTGAACAACTCAATATTCCAGTAGCGCGTTTAAGAAAAGAATTATAGAAATAACTTTTATCAAATAAAAAAAGAGGGAAATTATATTAATTTCCCTCTTCTATATTTTGGAGTTGTTCTAGATTTCTACCTAATCTTCTCAAGATAAATCCATAAACTACGCGGTAATAAATCCATATTAAAACGACGCTGATTCCCATCGTTAATAGCAAGCCACAGACAAACCCAATAATTGTCGGATTAGTCAACTGTACATTTTGTTCTGCTAGCGCAGTGAAAGTGAATATTCCGAGAATTAAAGTGAACAGAATCACCAAAACGATATTCGCTAAAATAAAGAGTTGTACGATTCTTTTAAATCTAATAATCTGAAGAATTAAATTTTTCAAGTTACTTTCAACCTCAATTTTACGGTAATTTTGGTAGAATAATACCACGAAGACGCCAGTCAATAATATACTTGCAACTTTTAAAATCAAATAAAACTGAGCAATATTATTTTCAAATCCAGCAGAATCGGTAATTCCTAATTTTCGCAGAACGCTCATTAAATCCGTGGTGTCTTCTCCTAGAAATGTATAGTAGGTATTCGCTACAAAAATTAATAAAAATTCTACGGCACTGATCCACAAGATATACTTCACATAATTCCGTGACGATTTGTTGAGCATTGATTCGATCTCTTTGCTCTCATATCTTGGCTGAGTGGGTTCTTCTTGCCAAGTTTTTTTGAAATTGTCTAAATCAAATTCAGGCATGCTTTTCCATTAATTCTTTTAAAGTTTTTTTCAATCGGTTCATTTTCACGCGCGCATTTACTTCTGTAATCCCTAAGTTTTCGGCAATATCACGATACGGCAAATCATCTAAATACATGGTGACAATTGCCCGCTCCACATTAGGCAGCATTTTTATAATTTTATAAAGCAGCGTAATATGCTGCTGTTTTTCATCATCAATTTCTACAAATTCATGATGATGGTAATCCATCAGTTCGTCTGTTTGTGGTGATTTGGTTTTCTTTCGGAAGAGCGTAATTGCCGTATTTAAAGCAACACGGTACATCCACGTCGAGATTTTTGACTGTCCCTTGAATGAGTCGTAAGAACGCCAGAGTTGTAACACTATTTCTTGAAAAAGATCTTGCTCGTCCTCCAACGTATTGGTATAGAGTCGAGAAACCTTAATAATCAAACCTTGATTATCTTTAATAAGTTTCGCAAATTCTTTTTCTTTGGCGCTCAAATCTGAAGATTTTTCTAAAGAGCGAAGATAATTTTTTTTAACTTAAAACTAAAGAAATTATGATTTTATTGCAGATTATTAGCCTTTTCAGTTCGAAGTTTTAAATAAATCTACCATCTAATTTATTATATTTGCGATATGATTCTACGCGGAGAAAATTTAATTAAAGAATACGGTCCTAAAAAAGTGGTGAAAGGAGTAACGGTCGAAGTTGCGCAAGGAGAAATTGTGGGACTACTCGGTCCCAATGGCGCCGGAAAGACTACTAGTTTCTATATGATCGTAGGTCTGGTTAAGCCAACCTCGGGGAAAATCTTTTTAAATGACAAAGAAATAACGAACGATGCCATGTACCGTCGTGCACAAAAAGGAATTGGTTATCTGGCGCAGGAAGCCTCTGTTTTTAGAAAATTATCTGTAGAAGATAATATTCTCGGCGTTTTGCAATTAACTACACTGTCAAAACGCGAACAACAAATGAAATGCGATGAGTTGATTGAAGAATTCTCCTTGCAACATGTTCGTAAAAACCGAGGAGATTTATTGTCTGGTGGTGAAAGAAGAAGGACTGAAATCGCCCGTTGTTTAGCAACCAGTCCGAACTTTATTTTACTCGATGAACCTTTTGCGGGTGTAGACCCAATTGCGGTAGAAGATATTCAGAAAATTGTAAGAAGTTTGGTCGATAAAAATATCGGAATATTAATTACGGATCACAACGTTCAGCAAACATTAGCCATTACTCATAAAACATATATTATGTTTGAAGGCAGAATTCTAAAAGAAGGACTTCCGCATGATCTGGCCAATGACCCACAAGTTCGGGAAGCCTATTTAGGAGAGAATTTCGTTTATCAAGATATTTTAAATAAACCGAAAAAACGATCGTTTGTCTATAACATTTGGGCCGGGAATTTTGATTCTAAATCTCAGTTTCAAAGTTTCGTTGATGACAATTTTGCGTCGACCGAAAATCTACGTTTAATGTATGGTTTCGAAGACATTAGTTTTGCCTCTTTAGCAAATTCCGAAATCGAACACATTTTTAATGAAGTCGTAGATAAGACCGCGAATAATTCTTATCTGTTTCAGAAGAAAGAAATTACGTCAACATATACCTTTTTACAAGCAGAATCGAATTCAAAAGTGATCAGCAAACCAGAACTTCATTATGTGACGAGTTTCGCGTTTGATTTGTAAAAATCATGAATTTTTTTAGAAGTAACTTCTTGAACTGTGCCTCTTTGAAGTTGTCTGATGGTCAGGTTTTTGTTGTTTAAAATTTTTCAATTCTTCCTATTTTACAAACATGCCTAAACCGTTTAATCGTACCATTACCCTTTATCATATTTATCAGCAACTGATTCCATTCATCAAACCGTATCGGATAATGATGTACGGAACATTGTTTCTGACGTTTATTGGAGCTTTAATGGCGCAGGTAAATCCACTCGTTTTAAAATATACTATTGACGAAGTTACTGAGTTAACGCAGTTACCAAACCCGATGGAGGAAGGAATTCATATTTTAGTGATTATTTCGGCGATATTATTAGGAAAAGAATTGCTCAACATTTTCATTCAGTTTGGTCAAAAGTTTTACGGCGAAAAAATACGGATTAGTACAAGTTCTGTTTTAGCACAGACGATGATCGACAAAATCCTAACCTATCGAGTTTCGTTTTATACCGACGAAGATCACGAATCTGGAAAATTACAGATCCGAATTGATCGCGGAATCGAAAGTCTAACTAAACTGGTTCAGAATTTCTTTATTGATATTTTACCTTTATTTTCAAACGCGTTGATCGCCTTGGTCATCATGTATATGCAGAATGTTTATGTTGGCTTAGTGTCTACGATTGTAGTTCCGATATATTTTACCATCAGTTCTCTACAAGCTAAAAAGTTGAGCGGAGTTCGCCGTCAGTTGCGGAATCAACGAGAACGAAAAACTTCTGGACTTTTAAATTTAATTAATTCCGTGATGGTGATTAAAAGTTTTGTGCGGGAACGATTTGAAGGTGAAAAGCAATTCGATCTGCAAATGCAGTTGATGGACAGCCAAATGTTCACGCGGAAAACAAATTTCATCTACGACGGTTTAAAAACTTTTATCGAGCAATTTGGCGTTGTATTGATAATTCTGTTGACCGTTTATTTAGTACTCGATCAGCAGATGACCATTGGAGCAATCTTGCTGCATATTCTTTTGTTTAATAATGTGTCAGCGCCGATTCGTCAACTTCATCGTATTTACGATGATATGAATGATGCCATGATCTACGCCGAGGGGTATTTCGATATTTTAAATGCAGATGATCAGACCGAACCTACGGGAACTTTAATTGAAAAAAATATCAAAGGAAAATTTGAGTTGCAAAATGTAGATTTCACTTATCCGAATGGTTCGAAAGCCTTGAACAATGTTTCGATGACTTTCGAAAACGGAAAAACGACCGCACTCGTCGGTTTAAGTGGCGCAGGTAAATCAACCATCATTAATCTTTTATGTAAATTTTATTTACCCGATTCGGGGAAAATTCTTTTGGATGACTCAGATTTAAATGAATTTGACAATACTTCACTAAGAAACGATATCGGTTTAGTTTTACAGAAGAATCATATTTTCCAGGGAAGTATCGAAGATAATATCCGCTACGGAAACATCAACGCAACTTTAGATGAAATTGAAGAAGCGGCAAAAAAAGCCTATCTCCACGATCAGATTATCGATTTGCCGGAAAAGTATAACCACGATGCAACACAACTTTCAGGTGGTCAACAGCAGAGAATTGCAATTGCGAGACTCTTTTTAAAGAATCCGCCGATTATATTTTTAGACGAGCCCACTGCAAGTTTAGATGCGATCGCTACAGAACAAATTAAAAACTCGTTGGACGCCATAAAACAAGGAAGAACCGTCGTTATTATTTCTCATTCCTTATCGCAGATTTTAGATTCTGACTGCATTTACGTCATGGAAAAAGGAACTGTAGTGGAAAGTGGTACGCATGATGAATTGATTCATCTTCATGGTTCTTATCGCGAAATTTTTGATGCATCTGCTCGAAGTCTCAATTTAGATAAATTGCTTAGTTCTTTCAAATACACTTAATATTAAAATTACAAAAATGAAAAAATATATTTTATTTCTACTTCCGATTTTTGTCGTACATTCTTGTACGAAAATCGAAGAGAAGATCACACAAACCATTGAAAAAACTTCAGAATCTGTAAAAGAAAAAGCCCAAAATACCGTCAAAGAAACGCTGAAGGAAACCGTGAGTAATTCTCTAAGTTCATTGACTAATGCTGAAGATGCACAGTTTAAAGAAGTCTTTCCTAGTGGTGAGCCGACTATGATTTCTGATTTCAAAGGAAAAAAAATTTCCTTTCCAAATGGATCGCCGGCCTATGTTTTTAAATATAAGGCAGACCGCGATTCCATAATTTCATTTCTTGAACAGCAGGAAACTTTGAATGAAGAAAAATCCGATCAAGTTGCTAAAAAAGTGGACGGAAAAAGTCTGATGGATAAATTAAGTTTCGTCCAAAAGTTTATACCTGAGAATACGATCGATTTAAGTTTTCTCGATGATATTAAAAACGATAAAAGTATTGAATATTATAAATTGAAAAGGTTCCCGAATAAAAGCACCATCATTTATAATCCCAAAACTCAACAGGTATTTCAGTTTGTAGAGGTATCTAAATAAATTTAATAAAGAGAAAGATGTCGGAGGATTTAATACAGCAAACGGTTGATTTTGTTAAAGAAAAATTAGAAGGAGCAGAAGCAGGACATGATTGGTTTCATATCAAACGAGTCTGGAAATTATCAAAGAAAATCGCTGCAGAAGAAACCTGCAATTTAAAAGTTGTTGAGTTATCTGCTTTACTTCATGATATTGCAGATCCCAAATTTCATAACGGCGACGAAACTTTAGCATTGAATATTTCTCAGGAATTTTTGGAAAGTCAAGATGTGTCGAAAGAAATTATCGATAAAGTACTTTTCATCATTAAAAATATTTCCTTTAAAAATAGGGGAGAAGTTCCTGATGTTTTGCCGATTGAATTACAAATCGTGCAAGATGCTGATCGCCTCGACGCTATTGGTGCGATTGGGATTGCGCGAACCTTTAATTTTGGTGGCTTCAAAAATAACTTGATGTACGATCCAAAACTACCACCGCAACTCAATCAATCAAAAGAAGAATATAAAAAATCAAACGGAACAACGATCAATCATTTTTACGAAAAATTGTTGTTGTTAAAAGATTTAATGAATACTAAAGAAGGTAATAAACTAGCGCAAGAAAGACATGAATTTATGCTCGATTTTCTAGACCAATTCTATCGCGAATGGAATGTTGACTGAACATAGCAGCCGTTAAAATTTGGTTTCACACCTGCTATTTTTATTTATCTTTACGCCATGTTTTATCTCTTTGTTTTGGTAGCCATTTTACTGGCTTTTAGTTTGATTTTTACGGTGATCAAAACTGGTGCTTTGCTTTCTTGGGCAAAAGCATTTCGAATCGTGATGGTCGCCTTTGCGATCGGAACATTCGCTTATTATTTTATTCAGAAAAGCGCGGATCAATTTCAAAAAGAATCGCTGACGGTACAAGTCATTAATAAATTACCTTTTCCACTTGATTTTTATATTATTAAAATTAATGATAGTGTAGACGTAGATTTTAAATATGAAACGCGACACGTTGGGATTATCCGAAATAATTATTACCGGATTGAGTATTTAAAAATGAGTAAGGCTCATCAATTCTACTTGGTTGGATATATGGGAAAAAAGAAGCTGGTTTATTTTTCGCAACATTCTGTCCCCAATAAAAATGAAGATCAAATAATCGAAGTCAGAAATTACATCGTTCAAAGTTCTAAACTAGCCGAACTGGCAAAAGTAAAAATCGAAGAACTTAAAATGGAAAATATTAAAACAGCCATTTGGATGACTTTGGGAATGCTGCTTTTATTCTTGAACATTGCTTTGTTACTCAAAAAAGACAAAATAAAAATCCCGAAATAAACTTCGGGAATAGTCTATTTATTTAGCTTTCTTTTCTTTCAAAGCCTCTTTGTCTTTATCAGATGGATTCCAAACTTTCACTTCTGAGTTTTTGTTGATGCCCGCTAAGATTTGAACATTTATTCCGTCACTCGCGCCGAGTTTTACATTAACCTTTTTAAATTTCCCGTCCGGTTGTTTCACCTCCACGAAGGAATTATCTTTGTTATTGATCTTCTCATATTGGATTAATGATTCATCTAACAACAAAGCATTTTTCTGCGAACTCAAAATAATTTCACCGTTGGCTGAAAATCCAGCACGGATATATTCATTGGTTTTATTAAAAACATCGCCTTCGATAGGGAATTTAATCGTTCCTGCTTCTTCTTTTCCTTTTGGTGCGATCATCGTTACACGACCTGGGAAAGATTTATTTTGCAAAGCGCCGATGACGATATTCATATCCATTCCTTCCTTTAATTTACCGGCTTGGGCTTCATCAATTGTCCCTTCAAAGATTAAAGAATTCAGATCTGCAATCGAGCAAATTGTACTTCCAGCGTTAAATGAGTTGGCTTCAATAACTTGACTTCCAACTTTTACGGGAACTTCTAAAACAGTTCCGTTGGCTTTAGACCGAATTTGAGTCGTTGCTAAACCTGCTAATTCTGGCGTCGCACCAGTTTTCGCAATTTGTAGATTCTTTTGCGCGGTTTGCCTTTGCTGTTGTGCGTTACGCAGAACCTGCTGTGTAGATTGTAATTGCTGTTGCGCCGAAATATATTCCTGTTTAGAAATTACTCCTTGTGAGTACAAACTTTGCTGCATCGCGAACTGTTTTTGCTGTTGCGACACATTGATCTGAGCATTGCTAATTTGCAAACTCGCATTGCTGATTTCCTGCGTGGCAGCATTTACGTTCTGAATACTCGGTACAATTCTAATAGTTGCAACCAATTGTCCTGCAGTAACTTTGTCACCTTCAGTCACTAAAATTTTATCGATAATTCCAGAGATATTGGGCTTAATTTCGATTTCTTCTCGCGGAACAATTTTTCCTGTCGCCATTACTTTATCGTCCATATTTTGCACGACCGGCTTTTTAGTTAAAAACGCCTCGCTTTCTGTGGAGTTAGAAGAGACCAAATAACTGATTCCCATGATCAGGGCGCCGGCGAATATCAATCCCAACAGGATATAAATGGCTTTTTTTAAAGTGAACTTCTTTTTCATATAATTAGTTTATTTTTTATTTTTTTTGGGCGACTATTCCGCCCTCCATTCCCGCTTTTTTACTCGGCTTGCGCCTCGCAAAAAGAGCTTCATTCAGGTCGGGTCGCGAGTCAGTTTTTAATATTTAAACTTAGTTGTCATTAATTAATTTTCATTAAACATTAAACATTAAACATTAAACATCAAACATCAAACATCAAACATCAAACACCCTACTCCGATCTCAACGCTTCAATCGGACGAATTTTTACCGCTCGCTGCGCCGGAATCATTCCTATTATTAATCCTAAAATCACCATAATTGACATTGCTCCAAACACCTCGCCGTAATTCACTGTTGGATTATAAAACGGAAAAGCATCTTGATCTTTGGTAATAATATCGAGAATCATGAGCAGAAAAATGCCTAACACAAAGCCCAAAATCCCCGACGATAGAGTAATTACTACACTTTCTAATAAAATCTGATTTCGAACTTCGGCAGGTTTTGCTCCCAAGGCGCGTCGGATCCCGATTTCTTTTGTTCTTTCCTTTACTGTAATTAATAAGATATTAGAAATAGCGATAACTCCGGCTAAAATCGTCAAAGTCCCGACGGTAATAGTAAGAAGTTGCATTCCTGTCAGGAATCCAGTTAGTTTTCCAAATTCTTTACCAAGATTAAAACTTCCAAAAGCATTGGTGTCATCAGGAGAAACGTTGTATTTGCTCTTTAATTCAATTTTTACTTGTTCTTCGACTTGTGCTAAATCGGCATCGGGTTTACCTACAATTGCAAAAAATCCAACCTTGTCTGCCTCATTATACATCTTCGAAAAAGTAGAAAATGGAATGAAAGCCGACTGGTCATTTTCGAAACCGCCTGTTTTTTTCACCCTAAAAACTCCGATGACGTTAAAGAAGATTCCTTTTACGTTCAACGATTTCCCAATCGGGTTTTCGTTCTTTTTAGCGTCGAATAAATTTTTATAGATCTCTTCCCCAATAATAATCACATTTTTGTTTCCAGAAATATCTGCATCATTTAAATATCTGCCGTAGATGAGTTTCTTTTCTGAAATCTTATTTCCAATCGGAAAATCTCCTGTCAACGTATACGTTGCATCTTTTCCGTTACGCGAAAATGATTCACCCGGCGTACCGAATTTTCCTCGTGAACTTTGTGGCGAAATGTAATCGATCTGTTGAATTTTCTGAGGTAATAATTCCAGATCGCTTAAATGCAGATCCATCTTTCTGCCTTTCGGAAATCCATCGTAAGGAATAGAAGTATTCTGCGCCCAAAGAAAAATTGAATTTGTCGCAAAGCCAGAAAACACTTTATCGAAACCATTTTCCATTCCTTTTGCAGCACCAAGCAATGCCACAAACAGAAACATTCCCCAACCCACGCCGATCATGGTTAGAAACGTCCGCAACTTATTATTCTTTAAGGAATAATAAATTTCTTGCCAGGTATCTATTTTGAAAATGATGTTCATATAAAAAACTTTGTTTTTTTTGTCAATTTGCTTAGCAGTTAATTTCTGCAAGTGAATTCGGCTACGCCGGTCAATTTTGCTGCGCTGTCAATTTGGTCAATTTCTGTAAGTAATTATTTCAAGTCAATATTATTATAAAGTGAATTCTGTTGAGTAAATTCACGATTCACGATTCACTATTCACGATTCACGATTCACTATTGCTACTTCCCCGCATTGATTAATTTCGACAATAATATAAAGGTCGTCTTTAAGGGTTTTCCTGCTTTTTCTAATTCTTCCATATTCAACCAATTTTCTTCAAATATGATTTCTAAACAAGTATCAATTTCTATTATTGATCCTCGCGAAATTTCATAATATCTATTTCTTTCAACCTGTGATTTCCGTGATGATCCTTCAGATAAATTTAAAACTACGGAAGTTGAGGCTCTCCTAATCTGATCCGTTAAATTATATTTTTCTGTCGCAGGTAGTTTTATAATTAATTCGTAACAAGCTTTCCTAAATTTCTTTGCTTCTTTGTAAACGTCTAAATTATAATGATTTAAATTTAAAAACATAATTATTTTCTTTAAAATTCACCATTCACCATTCACCATTCACCATTAAAAATTGAGCTCTAATAATTAACTGCGAAGCAAAATACGCCTATTCGCTTCTCAACGCTTCAATAGGTTTTATTCTACTCGCGCGATAGGCAGGCACAAAACCGGCAATTAAACCAGAAAACACTAAACTTACAAATGCGACAATTACCAGTAGCCAACCTACCGATGGATCTTTGATAAAATATTTTCCTAAACTATCACCAATCAAAGTCAATGTGAGAATTCCTAAACCAACGCCGATTAAACCTGAAACTACCGTAATTACAATACTTTCTTGCATAATTAAACCGACAATGCTTTTTGGTTTCGCGCCAATTGCTTTTCGTACTCCGATTTCCTGCGTTCGTTCTTTAACAATGTAAACCATGATATTACTGATCCCGATAATTCCAGCCAGTAAAGTTCCCATCCCAATAAACCCTACAATCAGTGTTATAATAAAAAGGAACTGAAATGTCTGTCCCATATTTTTAGCGTTGTTTCGCAAGACAACTCCGTTTTCATCGTCGGGCGAAACTTTATGTTTTGCTTTTAAATCTTTTTCTAATTTCTCACCATATTTAATGGCTTCGTCAACGGACATTTTTGGATCGTAGGTGAGGAAAATAGTATTGACGGTATCTGATCCTTTTTTCAGTTGCTGAAGAGTTGAAATCGGAACGGTAATCATTCGTTCATCGAAGTCGCCACCGTCGTCGGAAAAGACACCAACAACTTTAAACATCGATCCGTTAATATCTAAATCTTTACCGATCGGACTGCTGTTTTTAATTAAATCGCGCTGAACCATTCGTCCAATAACAGCAACATTTTGTTTCCTATTAATATCGAGTTGATTAATATATCGACCTTCAATTACTTTTCGATTCTCAATTATTTTTTCATCAGAATTCGCTCCACTGATTTGATAATTTCCGCTTTCACGGCCGTATTTTACCGTAAGATTCGCGGAATATCTTGGCGTAGCACTTTCTATTTTTTCTGGTTCATTACCGATGATATGCTCGTAATCATCGTTTTTAAGGACGATCTGCCGGTCAGATTGTAAGCCGCCATAAGCAATGGTCGTTTTACGTGTAAAGATGGTAATCAAATTAGTAGCGTCCCCGGTAAAACTATCGCTAAAAGCATTTTGTAAACCTTTACCGATCCCAAAAAGCACGATAAATATATATAAGCCCAAAGCCACTGTGAAACCAGAAAGTACCGTTCGCAGTACATTACTGCGAATCGATTCAAATATTTCTCTCCAGCGGTCGATGTCAAACATAAATTTCTATTTTCTTTAAATATATTTTGGATAAAGTCAGTGCTTATTTTAAAACTCTTTGAATAATGAATTCATCACTTTCGATGATTCCATCTTTTAAGATCACGTTACGTTTCGTTTCTGCGGCAACATCTGGTTCGTGCGTAACCACAATAATTGTTTTTCCGGTCTGATTAATTTCTTGCAACAACTTCATAATATCGTAGGTCGTTTTAGAATCTAAGGCTCCCGTTGGTTCATCGGCCAGAATTACTTTTGGATCCGTAATCAAAGCACGTGCAATCGCAACTCTTTGTTTTTGTCCTCCAGAAAGTTCATTCGGTAAATGCGTTGCCCATTCGGCCAAGCCAACTTTTGCGAGAAATTCCATCGCTCGTTGATTTCTTTCTTTTCGTCCGATATCTTGGTAATAGAGCGGAAGCGCCACATTTTCTAAGGCGTTTTTGTAACCTATTAAATTAAACGATTGAAAAACAAACCCAAGAAAACGACTTCTATATTCGGCCGCTTTAACTTCGGAAAGATGTTCAATTGGGATTCCATCTAATTCATAGGTACCCGTATCTTTTTCATCTAAAATCCCGATAATATTCAATAAAGTAGATTTACCAGAACCTGAACTACCCATAATAGACACAAATTCACCTTCTTCTATCGATAGATCAATTCCTTTTAATACATGAAGTTTACTTTTCCCGGTGTCGTATGATTTGTTCAGATCTTTAATTACTAGCATCGAAGAGTGGATTAATTTATTAATAAGTATCGAAAAAAAAATAATTGTTACAGTTCTGCTTTTTTATATTTCTTTTCTGTCGTGTTTGATAAAAATATCATATTTAATTGATGATCTGGACGTGTCGTTTAATAAATATCTTCGCAAAGCAGTTGAATAAAAATTTAGATCAGCGCTAAAGCATTGCTGGTGCACCATCTGTGTGATTGTGGAAAACTTTTACTGCTTATATTCAGTCTATTAATAATAGCACCTTTCTTTATATGGTTTCATTCTCTATTTTTGTACAGAACGCATAAAAGAAAAAGTTTAGTTGTTTTCGAATTCGTTCAATTTATAATTAATTAATAATCAACTCGTTGTAGGTTTTAATTTTCTACAGCAACTGGTTTAAAAAATACTTTTTAATATGGGAATCTTTGACAAAAGAATAGGATATAAACCTTTTGAATATCCGGAAGTTTTGCAGTTTGTGGAGGCAATTAACAAATCATTTTGGGTTCATTCCGAAGTGGATTTTACCGCTGATGTTCAGGATTTCCAGTCGCAATTGGAACCGCATGAAAAAAATGCGATCAAAAATGCACTTTTGGCAATTGCTCAAATTGAAGTTTCTGTAAAAACATTCTGGGGTAATCTTTACAATCATATGCCGAAACCCGAATTGAATGGTTTGGGTGCAACGTTTGCAGAATGTGAATTCCGTCATTCAGAAGCGTATTCTCGTTTGTTGGAAGTTTTGGGTTACAACGATGCTTTCACGCAGGTTATTGAAATTCCAGCGATCAAAAAAAGAATTGATTTCTTATCGAATGTTTTAAAACACGCGAATAGTACGACACAAAAAGAATATGTTTCTTCGTTGTTGTTATTCAGTATTTTAATTGAAAACGTTTCCCTCTTTTCTCAATTTGCAATTATTTTATCGTTTACTAGATTTAAAGGTTACATGAAAAATGTTTCGAATATTATCGCTTGGACTTCTGTTGATGAGCAAATTCACGCTAATGCAGGAATTTATTTGATCAATAAAATCCGTCAGGAACAACCTGATTTATTGACTGATTCCGATATCGAAGATATTTACACGTTGGTCGATCATTCTATCGAAGTAGAATCTGAGATCCTAGATTGGATTTTCGAAATGGGTGAAATTGATAATATCTCCAAAGAGAATTTATTAAACTTCATGAAGTTCCGTGTCGATGACAGTTTGAAGAAAATCAACATGAAGACGCGCTACAATATTACGCCGGAGCAATACCGTCCGATGGTTTGGTTTGAGGAAGAAGTGTTTGCCAATTCAATGGATGATTTCTTCGCCAAAAGACCAGTTGATTATACGAAGCACGACAAGAGTATTACGTCGAACGATTTGTTTTAAATTTTTATTTGGGCGCCAACCTCCGCCTTCCACTCCCAATCTTTCTGTTTCGCTTTGCTTCACAAAAAGGATTTCCATTCAAGTCGTGGCGCGAGTGGAAATTTAAAATAGAATTGCGGAAGCGCGAGCGAAGCGAGCGTCGAAAAGAAAATAATTTTTAACGAAATCCAACCTTGTCAAGGTTCGAAACCTTGACAAGGTTTTGAAAAGACCTGCAGTTTTAAAATTTTACACTAGAAACTATTAGCAGTGTAGCGACCGTCAAAAAAAAACGTATTAACGAGATGTAAAGATAAATAGGAACGGGCTTTAGCCCGTTTGGAATAAATAAGATTCAATTGGCTTTAGCCGAAACGTATCGTGATAAGAACTTCTCGAAACAAAAACCACAGAAATTAATAGCCCCGATTGAAACGGCATCTTTTTTATTCGCGGCGGCGAATAAAAAGATAAAGTGGAAAGCGGGACCGAGATATATAAGAAGCAATTATTTAATGCTTCAAAAAAAGTAATAAAAACACATTGTACGCGGTACATTTTACAGAAAAAAAATATGGAGGATCAGAAAAAAATATGGTGGCTGAATGAAGAGTCGGAGCAAATGCTCAACCGCGGTTATTTGCTGAAAGGTGAAACCGTAGATGGAGCGATTACCAGAATTACAACAGCCGCTGCAAAAAGACTATATAAACCAGAACTTCAACCGGCCTTTGAAGAGATGATCAGAAAAGGTTGGATCAGTTTTTCATCGCCAGTTTGGGCTAATATGGGCACAGAAAGAGGATTGCCGATTTCGTGTTTTAATGTTCATGTGCCTGATAATATAGAAGGAATTACGCACAAATTAGGCGAAGTTATTATGCAAACCAAAATTGGTGGCGGAACTTCTGGCTATTTTGGTGAACTCAGAAATCGTGGAACAGCCGTAACCGACAACGGTAAATCCTCTGGTGCAGTTTCTTTTATGAAATTGTACGATACTGCCATGGATGTGGTTTCGCAAGGTGGCGTTCGTCGTGGTGCTTTTGCCGCTTATTTAGATGTTGATCATGGAGATATCGAAGAGTTTTTATCCATTAAAGATATTGGTAGTCCAATCCAGAACTTATTCACCGGAATTTGTGTACCAGATTATTGGATGCAAGATATGATCGATGGCGATATGGACAAACGTAAAATTTGGGCCCGTGTTCTCGAAAGTCGTGCACAAAAAGGTTTGCCGTATATCTTCTTCACCGATAATGTGAATCGTAATAAGCCACAGGTTTATAAGGATCTTGGAATGCCTGTCAATGCGAGTAATTTGTGTTCAGAGATCATGTTGCCGTCTAGCGAAGAGGAATCATTTATCTGCTGTCTATCTTCTATGAATTTAGAATTATACGACGAGTGGAAAGATACCGATGCCGTGAAATTAGCCATCTATTTCTTAGATGCGGTGTTAACTGAATTTATCGAAAAGACAGAAGGTAATTACTATTTGAATGGTGCGCGAACTTTTGCCTTGCGTCATAGAGCGCTTGGATTGGGAGTTTTAGGTTACCATTCTTATTTGCAAAAAAATATGATTCCGTTTGAAAGTTTTGAAGCGACGCAGTTTAACGCAAAAGCCTTCAGACAAATTAAAGAGCAATCGGTTATTGCTTCTCAAGATTTGGCTAATATTTACGGAGAACCAGAATTGCTGAAAGGATACGGATTGCGAAATACAACGACGATGGCAATTGCTCCAACAACCTCAAGTTCTGCAATTTTAGGTCAAACTTCACCTGGAATTGAACCATTTGCTTCAAACTACTACAAAGCAGGTTTGGCAAAAGGGAACTTTATGCGCAAGAATAAATACCTCTTAAAATTGCTTCAACATAAAGGAATTGACAATGAAGATACGTGGAGAACGATTATGTTGAATCACGGTTCTGTACAGAATATTCCAGAATTATCAGAAGAAGAGAAAGCAGTTTTCAAAACCTTCCGTGAAATTTCTCCAATGGAGATCATTTCTCAAGCGGCCCAAAGACAACAATATATTGATCAGGGTCAATCTTTAAATCTGCAAATTCCATCGACAATGCCAGTCAAAGATGTGAACTATTTGTATATCGAAGCTTGGAAGAAAGGAGTGAAATCATTGTATTACCAAAGAAGTTCTTCTGTTTCGAAAGAAATGATGGTGAACTTCGTGACGTGTTCAAGTTGTGAAGCGTAACAATAAAAAAAGCATTCTTTCATTATATAAAAGGAATGCTTATAA
>JBBSRZ010000033.1:0-24185 GCA_038242555.1 Flavobacteriales bacterium
AAAACAACTATTTTCATATTTTTTTATCTGACTTTTAAAGTGATTAAACAAATGATCGCAAACAAAACTCCCATAATGATCATGCGGTTTACGATTTTGCTTTCGTGGTATCCTTCTTTCTGATAATGATGGTGAAGTGGCGACATCTTGAACAAACGATTGTTTTGCGCATACTCCAATCCAAACTTTCTTTTTCTGTATTTAAAGGTTCCTACCTGCAACATAACTGAAAGATTTTCAATTAAGAAAATACCGCAAAGTATTGGAATTAATAATTCTTTTCTAAGAATAATTGCTAAAACGGCAATCACGCCACCTAACATTAAACTTCCGGTATCACCCATAAATACTTGCGCAGGATACGTATTGTACCAGAAAAAGCCGATGACTGCCCCAATTAAAGCGAGTGCGAAAATCGTCGTTTCTCCCATGTTCGGTAAGAACATAATATTGAGATAATCGGCAAAAATAATATTCCCCGAGAGGTAAGCAAAAAAGGATAAGGTGAGCAAAATGACTACACTTGTGCCCGCGGCGAGACCATCAATCCCATCGGTGATGTTGGCGCCATTTGATACGGCCGTTACAATAAAAACAACCATAGGAATAAATATGATCCATGCCCATTCGTGCGCATCTTCTGGACTCATCCAAAATAAAATTCCGCTGTAATCGAACTCATTATTTTTAACAAAAGGAACGGTAGAAACTGTAGATTTCTCCGTTTGCATGAAGTTCGCTTCGACGTTGTTTCGGTTCAATTCTTTGGCGTCAGAGTACTTTCTTTTTACGGTAATATCTGGGTGGAAATACATCGTAACTCCCACAATTAATCCTAAGCCGACTTGTCCAATTACTTTAAATTTACCACTAAGTCCATCTTTGTTATTTTTTACTTTCTTTAAATAGTCATCAATAAAACCAATGGCACCCATCCACACGACGGAGATGATCAAGAGAATAATATAAATATTAAAAATCTTAGTAAATAATAAAACTGGAATTAAGGTGGCCATGATTATGATCAAACCGCCCATAGTTGGCGTTCCATCTTTCTGTTTTTGACCGTCCAGACCTAGATCACGAACTAATTCACCCATCTGCTTATTCCGCAGATAATTAATTATTTTCTTACCAAAAATTAAGGCAATCACTAACGATAACAAAACAGCCATTCCTGCTCGAAACGAGATGAATTTAAACATACCCATGCCCGGAACGTGAATCCCGTGATTAGCTAAATATTCGAATAGGTAATATAACATTCTGTTTTATTTTATCTTCAGTTCTAAGTTATTTCGACATTAATCTCGCTAATTCAATAATCGTTTCCTGATCATCAAAATGATTTTTGACGCCGTTTATTTCTTGATACGTTTCATGTCCTTTTCCCGCTACGACAATAATATCTTTCGGTTCAGCAAACTTAATTGCCATTTTGATCGCTTCTCGTCGATCAGGAATTGAAGTGTATTTGCTAAAATATTGTGGTTCAACACCCGCTTCAATTTCTTTAATAATAGCTGCAGGATTTTCGGTGCGCGGATTGTCAGACGTGATAATTGCTAACGTAGACTTTCGAGTTGCAATTCTTCCCATTTCTGGACGTTTTGTCGCATCTCGATCTCCGCCACAACCAAAGACCGTAATCAGTCGTTCGTTCTTCGTACGGATTTCATTAATCGAATCCAGAACATTTTCTAAAGCATCTGGTGTATGCGCATAATCTACAACGAAGAAAATTCCGCCGTCGGATTTTAAAGTTTCGAACCTGCCTTTCACTCTTTTTAATTGTGAAATTGCGGGTAAAATATCGTCTTCGTGAAAACCACATTCAATTGCAACTGCGTACGCCAACAATAAGTTATACGCATTGAATTTTCCAGTTATGGTTGTCCAGAATTCTTTTCCATTAAAGTTGAGCAGCATTCCATTAAAGTCAACTTCAATTATTTTTCCGTGGAAATCTGCCATTGTTTTCAAAGCGTAAGATTTCTTGGTCGCTCTGGTATTTTGCAGAACTACATTTCCATTTTTATCATCAACGCTTGTAATGGCGATCGCATCTGAATTCAGTTCATCAAAAAACCTTTTTTTAACATTCAGATATTCTGGAAAAGTTTTATGATAATCTAAATGGTCGTGCGTAATATTTGTAAAGCCTGCAATTTTAAATTGTAAACCTTCTGTTCTGTGTTGATGAATTCCGTGGGAAGAGACTTCCATGAAGGCATATTCGCAACCCTCTTCTGCGGCTTGTGCCAAAATTTGGTTTAAACTTATAACATCAGGCGTTGTGTGCGAAGAAGTAATTATCTCATCTCCAATCCTATATTCTATCGTAGAAATAAGCGCTGATTTGAAACCTAATATTTTAAAAATATCAAAAAGAAGAGTAGTAGTGGAAGTTTTTCCGTTGGTACCTGTGATTCCGATGAGGTTTAATTTCGACGACGGATTTCCATAAAAATTAGAAGCAAGATGACCCAAAGTTTTCGAGGCATCATTCACTTTAACATAAGTAATATCCTCTTTAATCTCGAGCGGTAAATTTTCACACACTATTACAGTTGCTCCTTTTTCTATAGCAGAATTGATGAAATCGTGACCATCAGATATAGTTCCTTTAATCGCTACATAAAGACTATGCTCAACAACTTTGTGGCTATCGAATACAATTTCTGAAAATTTTCGGTTTTGATTTCCGAAAATTTCAAGAGTGGTAACTTTATATAGTAGATCTTCTAATTTCATTTCTAGTTTAATTCTGCAACTCCAGGTAAATTCGTTGGTCTTTCTTGATGATCGTTCCTTCTAAAGGAAATTGTTCTTTTATATTTCCGACGCCTTTATAATCAACACGATAACCTTGATTTTCTAACTGTGGAATAATATTTTTTCCGATTAATCCTGTGACTTTCGGCATTGTGTTTTGTCTGATTGCAATTTTCACATTCGGTTTGATCATTTTGCTGAGATCCACCTTTCTATCAACCAGCATTTCTGGTTCAATGTTTTGAGGGGTCTTTAAAAATGTTTTTCCAGCAATCTCTTTAAATACCGGTGCAGCAACGGTTGATCCATAAAACCCGAGAGAGGTGTCTGGCTCGCTAATCATCACATAGCACGTATATTTAGGATTGTCAGAAGGATAAAACCCAGCGAATGACGCCCGATATTTCATCGGACCAGGCAGCCAATATTCAAATCTGGCAGTACCTGTTTTTCCTGCCATTTTCAGGTTTGGCGTGAAGATGCTTCTGGCCGTACCTTTTTCAACTGCTTTTGTTAAAGCGCTGGTCATCATATCGATGGCTTTCTGTGAAGCAATTTTTTTTACCATTACTTGTGGCTTTGCTTCGTAAAGAGTGTGCCCATCTTTTAATATTTTTTCAATAAAAAGAGGTTTCAACATTTTACCGTTATTGGCGATTCCATTATAGAAAGTTGTCAACTGCAACAGGTTAATATTGGTCGCATAACCGAAAGAAATAGAAGCCAAAGCTCCCGCACTCCACGTGCTGCTTTTAGGGGTTAATATTCTAGGTTTAGTGACACCTGGAATTTCAATATCCATTTTATCAAATAACTTCCATCTCCTCATGTGATCTAAGAAGACTTCTGGTTTATCCCCATAATATTGGGTAATTAATTTAGCCGTTCCAACATTGCTAGATTTTGCTAAAACATCTGAGATCTCGTAAGTACCGCCGCCATGACCGTCACTAATTCTTTGTTTGGCATATGTCCAAACGCCGTTTCCTACATTTACGGTTGTATTTTCATCGATGAATCCATCATCCATTGCCGCTAAAAGTGATATTGTTTTGAAGGTGGAACCTGGTTCAATATTGTCTTTTAAAGCATAATTGTAGGCGTCTACATAAACTTCAGGTGCAGTTCGGCGTAAATTAACCATCGCTTTAACTTTCCCCGTTTCGACCTCCATGACTAAAACGGTACCATGTTCTGCATCAAATTTTACCAATTGTTTTTCTAAGGCAGAATGGGCAATATCCTGAATTCTAATATCGATCGTCGTGTAAACATCTTGACCGTCGATGGGTTCATTCACTTTCCAATAGTCGATTGGTTTCCACTGGCTAGAATTAATTCTTTGTTCTAAACGAGTCCCATCTGCGCCCGTTAAGAATTTTGAGAAAGCACCTTCTAAACCAGATTTTGCAATTGCATTATCCATCCCGATTGTTCCCGCTCCAATTTGAGTCGTGGCCAATTCTCTTTTATAATTTCTGTCTACAATAAATCCACCTCTGTTTTTTCCTTTATTAAAAATGGGAAAGTCTCGGATGCGGTCGTAGTCGTCGAAATCTAAACCTTTAACCAAAGAATAATACTGATTATTTGCTTTTTTCTGCTGGTCAAACCGATCTCTGAAATAACTGCGAGGTTTGCCAAACATCACAGATAAGGAATCTGTTAAGGCACCAATATTATTGATATAAACGGTGTCTTTAATTATTTTAAAATCTAAGTACACATCGTATCGCATAACGGTCGTTGCAAGTATAGATCCGTCGGAAGCATATAGATTTCCCCGCGCCGCTTTTAAAGTTGCTTCGCGATAATTTTTACTGATGTAATCATCTTTGATTTCCTGAACATTGGTGTTTTGCAAAACTAGAATTCTTGCTAAAAAAACGACAAAAAGAATGATGGCAAACCCCGTAAAAAGGTAGCCCCATCTCAATGTTTTTGAGCGTTTTTTTTCAAATTCATTTTGTACTGCCATCTAAACTATCTAATTTTATCAATATTTTATGTGGGTGATTTTCTAAGGATAGTAAGGAATCTTGCACCATTTCCTTTCCTAATTCTGATTCTAATTTTACTTTTATAAGCCTACTTTGAGCGAATGCATTTCTAGATTTAAATTCTTCGGTTTGCTCTTTTAATATATTGACTTCTTCAATTTTTTGGCTGACCAAATGATTACTAAAAATCATAATCATCAGTAAAAAAAACACCAACACAAAATATCGATAATGAATTTTTACTTCATCACGGTTCAAGAAATTACCTTTGATAATATCAATCGGTGTTAATCTCTTTTGTGGACGATATGTTGGTTTTTTAGCCATTTAATTGAAGTTTTCGAGACTTCGTTATTGTTTTAATTTAATTCCGGTTCTTAATTTTGCGCTTCTTGCACGCGAGTTTTCTTCGATTTCTTCACTTCCGGGAACGACTGCTTTTGTTTGTAAAAGGTCAAAAGTTTTTGAATAATTGCCATAAATATCCCGGACAGGTTCTCCTTCAAACATCCCGTTTTTCAAAAATCTTTTTACCAAACGGTCTTCTAACGAATGGTAAGAGATCGCGACCAATCTACCATTAGGCTTTAAAATTCTGTGTGCTTGAACTAATAATTCTTTAATTACTTCTAATTCTTGATTTACTTCTATTCTTATCGCTTGAAAAATCTGTGCGTAGACTTTATTTTGCTTAAACTGAGGAATGTAACTGAACAGTTTTTTTAAATCTTCGGTAGTTTCAATTGGTTGGTCTTTTCTATGAGCAACGATTTCTCTCGCTAACTTTCTTGACTCCCGTATTTCTCCGTATTGATAAAAAATATCTGCGAGATGATCTTCTTCATATTCATTAATGACTTTTTTCGCGTCTAGCAGTTGCATCACATTCATTCTCATGTCAAGTGGAGCATTGCTTCTGGTTGAAAACCCTCTGGCAGCTTTATCAAACTGATGTGAAGAAACTCCAAAGTCGGCTAAAATTCCATCTACTTTAGTTACTCCATAAACCATCAACGCATTTTCTAGAAATCTAAAATTTTGATTGATCAGCGTAAATCTAGAATCATCTATATTGTTTTTAAGAGCATCTAAGTCTTGGTCGAAACCGTACAATTTGCCTTTCTCAGAAAGTCTGCTCAGGATTTCACGGGAATGTCCACCGCCACCGAAAGTGCAGTCTACGTAGATTCCCGACGGATTTGTGACCAAATCATCGACGCTTTTCTTCAGCAAAACAGGATTGTGATACATTATATTTAACTCTAAGTGCTATTATTAACTTGCTTGAATTTCTATTTCTCTTCGTCCTCGAAATCGACTGCACCCATTACGTCTTCCGCTAATTGAGCAAAATCTTCTTCGGAGGTGGTAATTACTTTCTCGTAATTTTCCTTATCCCAGATCTCAAAGAGTTCTCCGGCGCTTGTGATTACGATTTCTTTGGTAAGGTTTGCAAATAAGGTCAAGTCTTTAGAAATCTGCAGTCTACCAGCGTTATCAGGTTCTACGATTTTTACTCCAGCAGTAAACATTCTAATAAAATCTGCATTCTTTTTGATGAAACGATTGAGTTTATTCAATTTATTCATGAGTTGCTCCCAGCCTTCCATCGGATAAACTTCTAAGCAGGGTTGGAACACTGCGCGCTTAACTACAAAAGAATCATCGCCAAAGTTCCCCATCTGTTTTACCAGCGATGAGGGGAGTTTTAGCCGACCTTTATCGTCTATTCTGCATTCGTATGTTCCGATGAAACTCTTCATTTGGGACAAATTTATATAAAAATATCCATAAGCTCCCACTTTTTCCCACTTTTTGACTTAATGTTAATAAGTTTTAGTTTTACAGATTAACTTATTGATTAAAAAGAAGTTAAATCGATGAGCAGTAATTTCGAAATAGCACTTGTCAGTTCACTAAAAAAACCTTAAATTTATTTTACAAATAATAAGAATTCAATTTAATTTGGCGTTTAATTTGTATTTTTGCACACGCCGACAGCGGAAAATTTATGATATTTAAAACGAAGAAAGAGAAGAAGTTTGCTTTTATTGAAGCAGGAGAGGGAGAGCCAGTAATTCTATTACATGGTTTAATGGGGGGGTTAAGTAACTTCGATAATACCGTTAGTTATTTTTCGAGCAAAGGATACAAGGTTTTTGTACCCGTTCTTCCTATATATGATTTACCTGTTTTGAATACAAATCTTACCACGATTGCAAAATACGTCGTAAAATTTATCGAAGAAAAAGTGGGTGAACCTGCTACGATTGTTGGAAACTCTATGGGTGGACATGTTGGATTAATTCTGACTTTGGCTCGACCAGAGTTGGTTCGTAATTTAGTTCTTACCGGAAGTTCTGGCTTATACGAAAGACCATTTGGTGATAGTTTTCCTAGAAAAAGCGATAAAGAGTATATTCGCAAAAAAACAGAAGAAGTTTTTTACGATCCAAAAGTTGCAACCAATGCGTTGGTAGAAGAAGTTTTTTCTGTGGTAAATGACCGAATGAAAGGGATCAAAACAGTAATGTTAGCGCGTAGCGCGATCAAACATAATATGCTAAATGATCTGCCTAAAATAAAAACACCAGTTTGTTTGATTTGGGGAAGACAGGATAATGTTACGCCGCCAGAAGTTGCGGTAGACATGCATGGATCATTACCGAATTCGGATTTATATTGGATTGAACATTGTGGACATGCCGCAATGATGGAAAAACCAAATGAATTTAATGACATCTTATATTCTTGGTTAGAAAAACAAAAGAAAGTAGTTTAATGGAAGTTTAATCTTCCATTTTTTATTGAATTATATTTTTAAAAGGAGATCAATTATGGTTATCAAAACAGCAGAGTTTGTAAAAAGTAGTGATAGATGGCAGGATTGTCCCGAACCGACAATGCCCGAATATGCCTTTATTGGGCGATCAAATGTTGGTAAATCATCATTAATCAACGCGTTGATGAATCACAAATATTTAGCGAAAACATCGGGAACGCCAGGAAAAACGCAATTGATCAATCATTTTATTATTAACGAGAGTTGGTCGCTAACTGATTTACCAGGGTACGGCTATGCAAGAGTTTCGAAAACATTAAGACGAGAATTTGAAAAACTGATCACCAATTATATTTTAAACCGAAAGAACTTAGTTAATCTTTTTGTTTTAATCGATTCGCGACATACTCCACAAGCCATCGATATCGAATTTATCGAATGGTGCGGTGAAAACTCAATTCCATTTTCTATCGTTTTTACAAAAGCCGATAAGTTGAAACCGAATGTAGTAATCGCTAATGTCGATCATTACAAAGAAAAACTTCTCGAATCTTGGGAAGATCTTCCTGAAATCTATATTACGTCTGCAGAGAAAAAAACGGGAGGCGAAGAAATTCTTGATTTTATTACAAAGACCAATGAATTTTTAATGCACAATCACGTTAAATTTTAATTTTGGTTTTCTTTTCTGAATATGGAAAATATTACGTGGAAAGTTAAGCGCTTTGATGATCTGTCCATCAATGAATTACATGATATTCTCAAAGTTCGAATCGATGTTTTTGTGGTAGAACAAAATTGTCCTTATCCAGAAATAGATGGATATGATTCGAAAGCCATTCATCTTTGGGCAGAAAAAGAAGATGAAATTATTGCTTATTGCCGGATTTTTGAACCAGGCATCAAATATCCCGAAAGTTCGATTGGCCGCGTTTTAACTCATCAAAATTATCGCAAATTGAATCTGGGTAAAAGTCTGATGAGGTTTGCGATCAATACGATTGAGGCTAGATTTCATCAAAACTCTATACGCATTTCTGCGCAAGATTATCTTCTGAATTTTTATCAAAATCTTGGATTCGTCCCGACAGGTAAAAGTTATTTAGAAGATGATATCCCGCATTCTGAAATGTTACGGTCGTAATATTTTTTCCTCTCCCGCCTTAACTATTCTCATTTAATTACATCTACAACACAGTGCGATTCGCCTGCTGCTATTTTATCGGCAGAAGTAAAATGAATTTCTTAAATTAGCGACTTAAATAAATTATTAAATGAAAAGAATTTTTTTATTACTCACGTTTATGCTGAGTTTTCTGCAATTAAGAGCAGATGAAGGAATGTGGCTTTTGAGCATGATCAAAAGACTTAATGGGGTAGATCTTAAAAAAGACGGCTTAAATTTGACCGCCGACGAAATCTATTCGGTCAATAATTCCAGTTTAAAAGATGCAATCGTACAATTCGGTGGTGGATGTACAGCAGAAATGGTTTCAAAAGAAGGTTTACTTTTTACGAATCATCACTGTGGATACGGAAATATCGCAGCTCTTTCTACGCCAGAAAAAGACCATTTAACCAATGGATTTTGGGCGATGAAGAAAAGTGAAGAACTTCCATCAAAAGGTTTGTCGGTAAGATTTATGGTAAGAATGGATGATGTTTCGCAAAGAATCAATTCCAAACTGAATAACAACCTGACTGCTGAAGAAAGAAGTAATATCATCAGCGCAGAATATAAATTAATTCAGGCAGAAAATTCCGAGAACGGAAAATACACGGTAGTAGTTAGAGATTTCTACAACGGAAATGAATTTTATTACTTCGTTTATCAAGATTTTAAAGATGTTCGTTTGGTAGGAACTCCGCCAAATGCTTTAGGTAAATTTGGTGGCGACACTGATAACTGGGAGTGGCCAAGACATACGGTAGATTTCTCTGTATTTAGAGTTTATGCTGATGCAAATGGTAACCCAGCAGAATATTCTCCGAGCAATGTTCCGATGAAACCGAAACACGCTTTACCTATTTCTTTAAGAGGTTATAAACCGGGCGATTTCGCAATGATTTTAGGATATCCAGGAAGAACAAATAGATATTTGACTTCTTACGGAATTGAGCAAATGGTTTCTAAAGATTACCCGGCTTGGGTTGAAGCTTCTAAAGTTGCGATGGATGTAATGAAGAAATTCATGGACAAAGATCAAGCAACTAAAATTGATTAT
This sequence comes from Flavobacteriales bacterium, assembly GCA_038242555.1. Lineage (GTDB taxonomy): Bacteria > Bacteroidota > Bacteroidia > Flavobacteriales > Weeksellaceae > Kaistella. Next base: position 9,783 of record JBBSRZ010000033.1, read on the forward strand.
GCTTCTCAGTACGCAGGTGTTGCGAACTACTGGAAAAACAGACAAGGAACGATCGATGCTGTTGAGGCCAATAGAACTATTGCTGCAAAACAAGAACTAGAAGCAAAGTTCCAAAGTTGGGCTTTACTACCAGAAAACGAGCAAATGTATGGTGGGATATTGCAAGATCTTAGATCGAATTACATGCAAACATCTGCTCGTAATGTAGAACGTAATTATTCTGGTCAATTACAGAGAAATGCAAAATACATCACAATCGCTTATCAATTAGGTTCTTTACTAAAAACATATGCTGATCAAGATGCTGCTGCAAAAATTGTGATGAAACCTAAAGTTATTGAAGGAATCGATAAAATGTACGATGGCCTCAATATTAAATTAGAGGGAGAAATGCTGAACTCGATGGTCAATTTATACCAACAAAGAGTAGGCAAAGAAGTTGGTTCGGCAACGCTTCTTGGAGTAGACGCAAAGAATTTATCGAATATGGCTTTTTCTTCTATTTTTGCTAATAAAGAATCAGCGCTGAATTTTGTAAATAACCCAGATCGTTTAAAAATCGATGCTGATCCATTAATGAAATTAGCCAACGGATTTGTAACCGATCAAAAATTAAACGGCGAGAAATTCTCTAAAATTGATGAGGCTTTAGCAAAAAATAACAGAATGTTTTTAGATGGCTTGAGAAAATCTCAACCAGAAACAATGTTCTATCCAGACGCAAACTCTACGATGAGATTAACTACAGGTGAAGTTACAACGCTTCCACAGAGATCAGATCGTAAGTATGCGGGTATCAAAGAAAAGAATAACTACTATACCGAAATCAACGGAATGGTAGCGAAACATAAAAAAGGGGATGAGGAATTTGAATTACCACAAAGATTCTTGGATCTGGTAAAGAAAAAAGATTTCGGTCAGTATAAAGACAAAAAGGGATTTATGCCAGTTAACTTTTTAACGGATAATGACATCACTGGAGGGAATTCTGGATCGCCAGTACTTGATGGAGATGGAAATCTACTTGGGTTAGCGTTCGACGGAAATAGTGAAGCCTTAAGCGGCGATATTATCTTCGATCCTAAGATGCAGAAAACAATTAATGTAGATGTGAGAATGGTTCTTTGGACTATTGAAAAATACGGAAAAGCAGGTCACTTAATTAGTGAAATGACTTTAGTAAAATAATTCGATTTGAAATCGTAAAAGACCGCTGATATTTTCAGCGGTCTTTTTTTTTATATTTATTAAGCATATTGACAAAAAATTAAAACCATCTTTCAGTTTAAAATTTTGAAAATTTCGAGATGAACTTTGAAAATTATACGAAAGAGAAAAAGACCTTCGATTTAGGTAAAGCAAGTTTATAAGCCTTAAAATTTCTCCTCCTCTTTTGCTGATATTTGTAGTTACCTTTTTATTTGATCTGGGGTTTTGAAATTCCGAAAATGGTTAACAAAAATTTAATTCTGATTTGCATTTACACCACTTTTTACTTTGTTAAATAAGAAAAATCCGGAAGATGATGTCCAGGATCATCCCTCGGAAGCGGGTTATTTTATTTTCGAAAAAAAAAAAGCGAAGAGTAATTTCTTCGCTTTTATTCTAAATAACTTCTGGTCTTAACATTCCTAATTCGCCATAATGTTTCTTGAACTTTGCAACCTTTGGTCCAACCACGGCACTACAAAAAGGCTGCGTGGGATTCGCTTCGTAATATCCTTGATGATACTGTTCTGCTGGATAAAATTCCTCAAGTTTCGTAAGTTCAGTTACATATTTACCATTATATTTTCCAGTCGCCTCTGATTTTTTCATTGCGGCTTCAGCTCTTTGTTTTTCGGCCTCGTCTTTATAAAATAGTACCGATCGGTATTGCGTTCCAATATCGTTTCCCTGGCGGTTGAGTTGCGTGGGATCGTGTAAAAAGTAAAACACTTCCATCAACTGATCGTAAGAAATAACCTTCGGATCGTAAGCCAATTGTACTACTTCTGCATGACCCGTTTCTCCAGTGCAAACTTCTTTATAAGTGGGATTTTTTGTATGTCCACCTGCATAACCAGATGTTGTAGATTCTACGCCTTTTAATAAATCAAGAACGCTATCAACGCACCAAAAGCATCCTCCACCAAAAGTGATATATTCTAAATTTTCGTTGTCCATTATATTATTATTTTTTTGCTCTATTCATTTCTTAATCGTTTCCAACTAATTTGTCTTAAATCCTTTGCGACAAATCTTTAGTTATAATGGAAAGTTTCAAAAAGTTATTTTTCCCAAACCAAAGCGCTGGCACCTAAAATAGCAGCATCTGCCTCCTCCAATTCACTAAAAACTAGTTTAACTTTATTTCTGAAAATTGGGAAAAGGTTTCTTTCCATATGAAGTTTTGTAGGTTTCATAATGAAATCACCGGCTTTGATTACTCCACCAAAAAGCAAGATTGCTTCAGGGGAAGAGAACATTACAAAATTGGCCAGCGCTTCTCCTAATTTCTGTCCCGTATATCGAAATACTTCAATAGCCGTGGAATCTCCTTTAATGGCACATTCGTAAACCACTTTAGAATTCACTTCTGCTTCTGGAAAATCATTCAACATTGAATTCGGGAATTCTGCCCTCATTTTTTTTGCCGTAATTGTTATTCCAGTGGCAGATGCATAAGCCTCCAGACTTCCTTCTGAACCCGTGCTCCAGTGTTTTCTACCACCAGGTTTTACGATTGTATGTCCGAGTTCTCCTGCAAATCCATCATGGCCATAAATCAATCTTCCATTGGAAATAATGCCGCTTCCTACTCCAGTGCCTAAGGTCATCATTATGAAATCCTTCATGCCTCTGGCTGCACCAAACAGCATTTCTCCTAACGCTGCCGCATTGGCATCGTTGGTCATTTTACAGGGAGCATTAAACTTCTCTGTCATTAATTTCGCAAACGGAACAACACCTTTCCACCTAAGATTAGCTGCCTGTTCAATCGTGCCGGTCAAGTAATTTGCGTTGGGTGCTCCAACTCCAATTCCGTCGAATTGTTTGTGGTCGCAGTGCTTCAGGAGTAAAGGCGCAATATTTTCATATAACGCATCGATAAAATCCTCCACGGCGGGATATTCATCAGTTTTAATGCTTCCTTTATCTAGTATTTCACCACGGTGATTTACAAGGCCAAATTTGGTGTTTGTACCACCGATATCAATACCGAGTGCAACACGCTTGGAAAGGTCAAGTAATGCCATATATTTATAAATTAAAACATTAAAAATACAAAATATAATAGGTTTAAAATAAAAAACTTCTTCAAAAAAATGAAGAAGTTTTTAAATATCAATTGTGAATTCTTAAGCTGGGATTTCGCCTTTATATAAGAAAGAAACAATTTCTTTATTTACTCTTTCGACCATTTCGGTGAATAAATAAAACGATTCTTGTTTGTAAATCACCAAAGGATCTTTCTGTTCGTAAACTGCTCCTTGAGATGAACGTCTTAAATCATCCATTTCTCTTAAGTGTAATTTCCAGTTTTCATCGATGATGGCAAGTGAAATATTTTTCTCAAAATCATTCACTAAAGAATCACATTTTGTTTCGTGCGCTTTTGCCAAATCAGTTACAATCGTCATTGTTTTAATTCCATCTGTAAACGGAACTTGGATCATTTTAAACATGGATCCTTGATTTTGGAAAACATTCTCGATGATTGGGAATGATTTCTCTTTCAACAAATCCAACTTCATTTGATAATCTTCGGTTGCAGCTTTGAAAAGAATGTCAGTTAATTCTGGAACCTGTTTCGCTTTAAATTCATTCTCCGTAACTGGTGCAGCCATGGTGAAATATTTAATCACTTCATGTTCGAAATCTTTATAATCTCCTTCTAATTTCCCTCTAGTTACTAAAGATTGAGAAACATCGAAAATCATATTTGAAATATCATATTTCAAGTGATCTCCGAATAAGGCATTCTTTCTTCTTTTGTAGATCACATCACGCTGCTTATTCATCACATCGTCATACTCCAAAAGTTTTTTTCTGATCCCGAAGTTATTTTCTTCTACTTTTTTCTGTGCTCTTTCAATAGATTTAGAAATCATACCGTGCTGAATTACTTCACCATCTTTATGACCCATTCTATCCATCATTTTTGCGATTCTTTCTGAACCGAAAAGACGCATTAAATTATCTTCTAAAGAAACATAAAACTGAGAACTTCCTGGATCTCCTTGTCTACCAGCACGACCTCTTAACTGTCGGTCAACACGACGGGAGTCATGTCTTTCTGTACCAATAATTGCTAAACCTCCGTTTTTCTTAACTTCTCCTTGCAATTTAATATCCGTACCACGTCCTGCCATATTCGTTGCAATTGTTACCACCCCAGGTCCACCAGCCATCGCTACGATTTCTGCTTCGCGAGCGTGTAATTTTGCATTTAAAACATTATGCTGAATCTTTCTTAATTGTAAGGCTTTCGATAATAATTGAGAAATTTCTACGGAAGTGGTACCCACCAAAATTGGTCTTCCTTCAGCAGTTAATCTTTCAACTTCCTCAATGACCGCGCTGTATTTTTCACGATTGGTTTTGTAAACCAAATCTTGTCTGTCGTCCCGAACGATTGGTCTGTTGGTAGGAATTACGACCACATCTAGTTTGTAAATTTCCCAAAGTTCTCCTGCTTCAGTTTCCGCTGTACCAGTCATTCCTGCTAGTTTATTATACATTCGGAAATAATTCTGAAGGGTAACAGTGGCAAAAGTTTGGGTAGCGGCTTCAATCTTTACATTTTCCTTCGCTTCAATCGCTTGGTGAAGTCCGTCTGAGTAACGTCTTCCTTCCATAATACGACCAGTTTGCTCATCGACAATTTTAACCTCGCCATCAATTACTACATATTCATCATCTTTTTCGAATAAAGTATATGCTTTTAGCAACTGACTTAACGTGTGAATTCTTTCTGATTTTACGGCGAAATCACTAAAAACTTTTTCTTTTGCTTCAAACTCCTCTTCTTTGGATAGGTTTTGGGTTTCGATTTCAGCAATCTCAGTTCCGATATCATTTAAAACGAAGAAATCTTTATCTTCATTCCCAGCAGACATATATTCTACTCCTTTGTCGGTTAACTCAATTTGATTATTTTTCTCATCAATAACGAAGTACAAATCTTTATCAGCGATTGGCATTTCCCTATTATTATCTTGCATGTATTGCCCTTCTACTTTTTGAAGAAGTGCCTTGTGTCCGCTTTCTGACAAAAATTTAATTAACTGTCTGTTTTTCGGTAAACCTCTGTAGGCTTGAAGTAATTTAAATCCACCTTCTTTGGTATTACCATTGGCGATTAATTTCTTCGCTTCGTGGAAAATAGCACTTACGGTCTTTTTCTGAATTTCTACGATTCGGTCAATTGATGGTTTCAAAACATCAAATTCTTGTCGGTCTCCTTGTGGAACTGGTCCAGAAATAATTAAAGGTGTTCTTGCATCATCAACCAAAACAGAATCTACCTCATCAACAATAGCAAAGTTTAATTCACCTTGAACTAATTCGGTAGGCGATGTTACCATGTTATCTCTCAGATAATCAAATCCGAATTCGTTGTTTGTTCCGTAGGTGATGCTAGAATTATATGCTTTTCTTCGCGCATCGGAGTTAGGTTGATGATTGTCGATACAATCAATCGTTAAGCCGTGAAACTGATACAACGGTCCCATCCACAGTGAGTCACGTTTTGCTAAATAATCATTGACCGTAACAACGTGAACTCCTCTATCTGTAAGAGCATTCAAATAAATTGGCAAGGTTCCTACTAAGGTTTTACCTTCCCCTGTTGCCATCTCCGCGATTTTTCCGCTGTGTAATATAACTCCACCGATGAACTGAACATCGTAGTGAACCATATCCCACTTGATCGGTGTTCCAGCTGCATCCCAATGATTTTGCCAAACTGCCGTATCACCGTCTAATTTAACGAAATCTCTTGTTGAAGCGAATTCACGATCTAGTTCGGTTGCTTGTACGCGGATTTCACCGTTTTGTGCTAAACGGCGAGAGGTTTCTTTAATTAAAGCAAATGCTTCCGGTAATATATCTGCTAAAACTTTTTCTTCGATTTGGTAAGAATCTTTCTTCAAAGATTCAATCTTCGAAAAGAGTGCTTCTTTTTCATCGATGCTAGAAGAATTCTTAATTTGCTCTTGGGTCTGCTCAATCTGGGCGGTAATTTCGGAAGTTGCAGTTTTTAACTTCAGTTTAAACTCAGCGGTTTTTTCCCGTAATCCATCATCAGTTAATTCTTGGATCTGTGGTTCTACTGCTTTAATTTTACTAACAACTTTTTTTACGTCCTTCAGGTCACCTACGTTTTTATCACCAAGAAACCCTTTAAGAACTTTATCTATAAAACCCATACTATTTGCTTTCGGCCACTGCAGGGAAGCAGTAAGCCATTTTAAAAATTTTAATTTCTAGAATTTTTCTAAAATATAAAAGTCGATTGTCGAGAAGACGATCGACTGTGTTATCTAATATTCATCCTCATTCCAGAGGAAATCATCATCAGTTGGATAATCGCTCCAAACTTCTTCGATAGATTCGTAGATTTCTCCCTCATCCTCGATCGCTTGTAGGTTTTCTACCACCTCCATTGGGGCGCCTGTTCTAATTGCATAATCAATAAGTTCTGCCTTAGTCATAGGCCAAGGAGCGTCGCTTAAATATGAAGCCAATTCTAATGTCCAATACATATAATATAATTTTTGCAAAAATATAAAAATCATCGACATAAAAAATGTTTTTGTCTCTGATTTTCAACAATATTTGATTAATATTTATCTTTTTTTTCAAGAACCATTTCTCAAATACCATTCCACAAACTTTTTTATGCCACTTTGGAAGTTAGTCTGTGGCTGATAACCAATTAAAGATCTGGCTTTCTGAATGTTCGCATTTGTTTTTCGTACATCGCCGGGTTGAATTGGCAGACTATTTTTAAATGCTTTTTTCTGCAATTCATTTTCTAAAGTTGAGACCATTTCATTTAAATTAATCACATCATTTTCACCTAGATTTATTATTTCATAAACATTCTGATTACATTCAAGATAAATGATTGCCTTTTGAATACCTGCAATAATATCGTCGATAAAAGTATAGTCTCTGGAGGTGGAGCCATCTCCGTAGAAAGGAATTTCTTTATTTTCTGAAATCAATTTGGTGAATTTGTGTATCGCCAAATCTGGTCTTTGTCGCGGTCCGTAAACGGTAAAGAATCTTAAGTGAATCATATCAATTTTATAAAGATGATGATAAACGTGACCCAAAATTTCGGTACATCGCTTCGTTGCCGCATAAGGTGAAATAGGTTGGTCGACTAAATCATCTTCGGAAAAAGGGACTTTTTCATTATTTCCATAAACGCTAGAACTCGACGCAGAAATAAATTTATCGATTTGAAATTCCTTAGCTAATTCCCAAAGATTCATTGTTCCTTTTATATTGACTTCTTCATAGTCAATCGGTCGTTCAATAGAAGGTCGAACTCCTGCCAGCGCAGCTAAGTGAATGATGAAATCAATTTTATGTTTTTGAAATATCTTTTCTAAACCTTCTTTATTTCTAATATCCTGATAATATAATTGATATCTTTTCTCCGAAGTTTCGAAGATCAGTTTTTGGATATCCAGTTCCTTATCATGAAAAGAAAACTCCAAAGTTTTACCGACAGATTCTAACGTGTTTTTTATTTTAATTTTATAATCGTAAAAATCATCAAAATTGTCAATGTTAATGACAGAATGTCCATTCTTCAATAGATGTTCTACCAAGTGAGAACCAATAAAACCGCTGCCGCCTGTAACTAAGTAGTTCATTTGCTATGATTTAAAGCATAAAAGTCTGCCGAAATATTTTGTTATCTTGCAAAGATAAATCAAATGTTATGAAGAAAAATATTTTTAAGTATGCAGTAGTTTTAACCACAACTTTCCTTTTAATTGCGTCTTGCACTAAAACAGAAACCGATAGTACGGAAACTAATGATGTTGAACGGGTTATGACACCTACAGATTCATTACTCAAAAGAGATTCTACAAACCTGAGTTATGATTCTGCTACGGTGAAAACTGCAGTCGGAGTTCAAGCTGAAGAGCGAAATGCCATAAAACAGCAAAAGTTACATGAAGAAAAATTGCAGAAAGACCTGCAGTGATTTTCATCGTTCTCTCATTAAAAAACATCCCGTTCTAGGATGTTTGCTTTATATTTGAATAATAATATTTTATCATGAAATTCTCTGGAAAAGTCCTAAAAATGGCTACTCAAAACGGTCAACCGATACAGTATTTTCTTAATTTATCTCATGATTTAATTAATATGAATCAGTTGATCGGTAAAAACATTAAGATAAAACATATTGGATATGAGTGCGTAAGTTGCGGAACCGATGAAAAGGTTTATCGCATGGGATTTTGCAAAAGATGTTTTTTCGAAAGTCCGTTTGCGAGCGAATCAATTATTCGTCCAGAATTATCTACTGCTCATTTGGGTGTTGGTGAGCGTGATTTAGAAGTGGAGCAGTCCATACAATTAAAACCCCACATTGTTTACTTGGCTTATACTGGCGATGTAAAAGTGGGTGTCACGCGTGAATCGCAAGTTCCGACACGATGGATTGATCAGGGCGCCACGTTTGCTCTGTGTATCGCAAAAACAGAAAACCGCTACGAAGCAGGAATGATCGAGGTGGCTATGAAAGAACATTTAGCCGACAAAACCAATTGGCGAAAAATGCTAGAAGATGATTATGAAGATGATTTGGATTTAGCAGATTTCCGGGAAAAAATCAAAGAATATTTCCCTGAAGGTTTTAAGGATTTTTATTCTTGCGATGAAGACGTGGTAAAACTCGATTTTCCGTATGAAGCGCCCGAAAAAATAACTTCTTTTACTTTAGATAAAAACCCAGAGTTTGAAGGAATATTAAAAGGAATCAAAGGACAATACCTTTCTTTTGACGACGGAAAATTTATTAATGTAAGAAGTCACGAGGGTTATGTGATAGAGTTAGAAGTCTAAATCTTTTACGGTATAATTTCTTCTTTAAAAAGTGGTTCTAAAATTGCACCTTCAACCAGCATGAAAAATAAAAAGTTAAGAATTTTTTCGATCGTTTTTGGGATTTTGCTTTTGCTGGTTCTTATTGCCAATTTTGGACTTAACTTTTGGTTGAAAAATAATCTGCCAAATTATATTAAGAAAAACTCAGATTACCTTATCACCTACAAAACGCTCGATGTTGATTTAGGAACCGGAAACATCAACTCGACCGGAATTACCATCAATAATCAGAATCCAGATAACCAAAATATTATTGGGCTTCAAGGAACCATCGAATCGCTGGCGATTTCACGGCTCGGAATTTATGATCTGATTTTCAATAAAAGTATTTCCACCACAGATTTAAATTTACGAAATCCTACACTCAATATCGTTTTGGCTAAACCTAATGATGATAAAAAGGTCAAACAAGCAAATCCGGTTGACGTAAAAAACATCGATATCAAAAATGGAAATATTCAAGTTTTTCGCCATACCGCTCAGAAATATTTTTCCGTCAATAATCTAGATTTAACGGTTGAAAATTTACAATTGGCTGAGGGAAAAGTCGATGGTAAATTCCCTTTTACCTTTAATAAATATAATTTAAAAGGAAAAGACTTCTTTGTCCAACCAGATAACGTTTACGCTTTTACGGCAAACTCAATAACGACTACCGACGGACAAGTTCGTGTTCAGGATTTTGTATTGACCCCGCTTTTATCCTACCAAAATTTTATAAAAACCTATCCGAATAAACGAAACCTTTTCGATGTAAAAGCATCAGAGATAAGTTTCACCGACATTGTTATTAAAAAAAATCGATTATCGCTCAAAGATGCAAAGTTCGAAAGCCCGGAAGTATTAATGTTTACCACGGATGTGAATTCAAAGCAGAAAAAGAAAAGTTTTACGTATAACGTCAACTTGGAAAATGTTCTCTTTAATAATGGCAAAATTGATATTCGAAAGTCCAACGGTACGCCTTTATTTGCAGCAGAAAAGCTGACGATGAAGATCAATCGCCTTGCAATGAATGATGAAAGTGCGAAAGGAAATATTCCTTTTAATTATGAAAGTTTCGATATCAAAGGAAAAAACATCAATTACGTTTCAGAAAGTCAGAACGTGCGTGTTACAAGTTTAGCCATTCAGCCTAAATCTGCGGATTTAGTCAATGTTATAATAAAACCAACTTCACTTAATAAAAATAAAACGAGCCTAGATTTAACAGCACAGCGACTTTTATTAAAATTAAATAATTGGGAATTTCTGGATAATAAATTGAAACTAGATGTTCAGGAAGTGGTCTTAAATCACGTTAATGGTACTGTGAAAACAGCAGATAATGCCCAAAAGAAGAAACCGACGTTCGACGGAATTCAGTTTCCGTTATTGGTGAAAAATATTATTTTAAAAAATTCAAATATCATTGTCAAAAGTAAAAATCAACCCTTGGTTTTAAAGGAAATAAACGCGAATATTCAGAATATAGAAATGAATCCGCAAACAATTAAAGATGCAATTCCCTTCAAGACAGGTAATTATAGTTTAACTACAAAAAACTTTAATTATAAAACTAAATTTTACAATCTATCGGCTTCGCTATTAAAATTGAATAAAAATTCGGTTCAACTTTCTAATTTGATCATGAAACCGAGTGTTTCGCGAGCACAATTTATAAGAATGATTCCGACCGAAAAAGATTTATATGATTTAAAAATTAGTCAACTTAATGCCAAAGGAACTTGGGATTTGGTCTCAGAAAGCAAGTTTCTTGATCTGGAGAATATCACTCTAAATAATATGAACGCGAACATCTTTCGGAGTAAAATACCTGAAGATGATTTAACCGAAAAACCAATGTATTCTGAATTATTACGCTCTATAAAATTTCCCGTTTTCGTTAAGAATTTAGATGTGAACAATTCAGTTCTTGTTTATGAAGAAGATACGAAGAAGAGCGATGGACCTGGAAAATTGACGTTCAGTGATTTTAATATGAATGTCAAAAACCTGAATTCTGGTAAAATAAAAGGGAGGCCAACTCTTGTCCCTATTGCCATTACGTGCAAATTTATGAATGCTTCTCCGATGAATGTGAAGTGGAGTTTTGATACAGCAAACAGAAATGATGCGTTTTCAATATCAGGAAATATTGCTGATTTACCAGCCTCGAGAATTAATCCATTTATAGAGCCCTATTTAAAGATTCAAGCCACGGGTTTAATTTCTGATTTAATTTTTAATTTCAAAGGAACAAAGTTAGGAATTGGTGGAACTTTGAAAATGGTTCATCAAGATTTAAAAATTGCGGTATTGAAGCAAACTGGTGAAAAAGATAAGATCTTGTCTGCGATTGCCAATGTATTTGTCAAAACAGATTCTGGCTTTTATCCAGCATCTGTCACCGTAGAAGGTGTTGCGCGAGATAATACCAAATCATTTTTTAATCTATTTTGGCGCGGGATTGAACAAGGTCTAAAGAAAACGCTATTAGGAAGCAATGCTCCGAAGACTGAGCAATCAATAAAAAACACGGTCGAAAATACCAAAACTGCGCTCGAACAAAATAAGGTTGAATTACAAGAAACAAAAGCAGAAGTAAGAGAAAAGGTAGAAGCAGTTAAAGAAAAAGTGAAAGAGAAAAAAGAAGAGGTTAAGAAAAAACGTACCTTGAAAAGTATTTTTAAGAAAAATTCCGAATCGTAATTAAACGACTCGGATTTTATTTTAGTCTATATTATATTCGTCACTCTCTTGAATAGGGACCTTACGCAAGAAATTGTCAAACTCTTTGCCGCTATAATTACTTTCTGCACCGTATGAATCGAGTATTGTGGAGAGTTCGCCCTCTTTGTCTTGCAATAAATAAAGAACAGCATTATCGTCGGGATTGCTGTCTCCTTCGAAACGATATGATTTTACAATACACAGATCTTCGGGTTGATAAGTTTTCTCATCTTTCCCCAGAATCATTTCGTTTTTATCGTTCATACAAATTTCCTTGGTAATTCCTCTCTTTATTAAAGTATTAAGAACTTCAGAAAGCGTCTTTAAATGGTGATTGTTCATGATATTTTATTTGTAATTTAAAGTAACAAAAAAAGGACCATCAAACAAATTGAGACTTTTCATATTCGAAAATGATTACCAATTTTAGAAGAAATTGATTCTATGCTCTTATTCTGTTACCTCTTATAAATGGTGATCGAGAACTTTTGAATTAATATATAATGGTTAGGAAAGCGTTCTAGGTTTTGAAAATGCTGCGCAAATACTGATTATATTTCTAGAATTCAATTTTTGAAATATCTCTAAAATAGAAAAACCTTGCTAATCAAACGATTAACAAGGCTTTAAAGTACCTCGGACGGAGGTGTATTTATTTTTTCATAATATTTAACTATCTTTATGCCTTTATAGTAGGCTACTAGTAATATAAGTACTTTTAATTTTAAAATTTTTTTGCTCTTTTAATGACTTTTATTTTAAAATTAACCACCCTTTTAGCCACCCTTTAATTAGTTTTAATCAAATTTATTAGAAAATGAAGATTGCTTTTGAGTTAAGAAAAGAAAAAATAACACAAGATGGTTTAATTCCCATACAAGTGGTTATAAGGGTTGACGGGATTAGAATCCGAAAAAATACTGGTTATAGCACAAAAGAAATTTTTTGGAATGGTTCAAGAGTTAAGGCTGGAATTAAGAGAGAAGACAACAATTATCAACTTATAAATGATGCATTACAAAAAATAGAGGGTAGAGTAAGTGATATATTTTTATTTTTAAGAGTAAATAAATTACAGTTTACCAAAAATATTTTCTTGGAAAAATATGATTCTAAAGATGAAGTTGCAGTAACTGCAGATTTAGATTTCTTGAAATGTTTTGATGATTATATTGAAAAGGGCAAACTGGTTAAAACTTACAATACCATTAAAGGGCAAGTTACAGTTAGAAACTACTTGAAAAACTTTGCGGAGAAACAGGCATTTACAACATCTTTCAATATTATCGACGAAAACTATTTTGATTTGTTAAGAGATTATTCCTATAAAACTAGAGAAGTTAAGCAGAATTATTTTTGCAAAATAATCAAGGTTCTTAAATCTTTCCTGAATTGGGCGACGGAAAAGGGGTATAATACGAAGAGAGATTTTGAGAAATTCAAGGCTACGGATCATGATATTGACATCATTTATTTGTCATTCGAAGAATTAATGACGCTTTACAATAAAGATATGAAGAGCGATAAATTATCGCAAGTCAGGGATTTTTACTGTATGGGTTGCTTTACAGGATTAAGGTTTTCGGATCTTTCAAAATTACACCTGGCCAATATTTCCGACGATCACATTATAATCTCTATTCAGAAAACAAAAACTCAAAATCACGCTATTAAACTAAATAAATATGCAAAAGAGATTCTGAAAAAATATAAGGGAACAATATATGAACCTTTGCCAGTAATTTCATCACAGAAATTTAATGAATACATCAAAGACTGTTGTGAATTAGCGAAAATCAATCAACCATTTACAAGTCACTGGTTTGTTGGTAATCAGAAAAAATCTCTGACTCAACCAAAATATAAATTTATAACAAGCCATACAGCAAGAAAAACATTCATCACCAATTCACTGCTTTTGGGAATGGAGCCAAAAGCGATAAAGAAAATTGCCAATATTAAGAAAGATGCTGTTTTGGATAAATATATGAAAGTTACCGAAGCATTTACAGACGAGCAAATGGATAAAGCTTGGGGATAGTTTTTTAAATCTTGATTAATTTTAATGAAAAGTACTGAATTCTTAACTCTCAACTTTTCCGACTTGTGTTAAACTTTATTAAAATTAGGGGTTTTTAGTTAAACTTAGTTAAAAATAAAATTCCCTTGAAAAGTCTAATTTGGATTAAATTGGATTAATCTGGATTCAAAAAAAATAAATTTGGACTAATTTGGATTAATTTGGACTATTCTAGGTGCTCATTAACTATTTGATTTTCAGACATTAAAATAATATTATTGCATTTGAATTTAAACTAATTTAAAAAGCAATAATATGTCAGTACAACTTTATTCACATTCCAAAAGTGATCTCGAAAAGGCGGTGGAAATAATTCTTAATAAAGCAAAGGAATTTAGACTACCCATAGAATCTTCAGAAGAAAAACCAGAAGATCTTATTTCTCAAAACGAAGCAGCAAAATTTCTACATATCTCGATGCCCACAATCATAGATTGGAGAAAGCATAAAGATTTACCTCATTACAATTTTAATGGGCGGTTCTTCTATTC
>JBBSRZ010000034.1:0-24057 GCA_038242555.1 Flavobacteriales bacterium
GACACTTATAAGTAAAAATAAAAGGAGGTGTATTCTTTTCAAAATTTATCTTTTTCTAAAATATTGATACAAAAATTTAGAATAATCTTCGCCTGTATTAATATTGATAAAACCCGCCGAAGAACTTTCGAAATCTTCTGTCACTTGTCTTATTCTTTGTTTTTGTTGTTCTGCAAAAGTATAACGCCATCTTGCGTTAGAAGTATTTGCCCAAATTTGTTTTCCGGTTTCTGCGTCTTTAAAAAGTGCATAACCGACATCAGGAATTTCATTGTCTTTTTGATCATAAACCCGCAAACCTAATAATTGATGTTTTCGGGCCGCAACTCTCAGCATTTTTAAGTCATATGAATCTTCAAAGTCGGAGAACATAAATAGGAGAGATTTTTTCTTGAAAACACTCATCATATATTGCAAGGCTTTATCAATGTTTGCTTCTGCCGGGACATAATCAATGCTTAGAATGGTACTGATAATTGCCAATATATGTTTGCGTCCTTTTTGTGGCGGAATTACTTTGTATACTTTATCCGCGAATAATATCAAGCCTACTTTATCATTATTTCCAGCAGCAGAAAATCCAACGCTTGCCGCAATTTCTGCGACGAATTCACGCTTCAATTGAGTTTGAGTTCCGTAATCCATGGAGGCTGAAATGTCGACTAAAAGCATCATCGTCAATTCCCGTTCCTCTTCCATTACTTTTACGAATGGTTCACGGAAACGTGCAGTTTTATTCCAATCTATACGGCGGATTTCATCACCGAATTGATAAGGTCGAACTTCTGAAAAAGTCATTCCTTGGCCTTTGAAAGCACTGTGATATTGACCCATCAAAGTTGCCTCGGACTTTTTCTTAGTCCGAATTTCTATCTGTTTAACTTTTTTGATGATGTCTTTAATCTGCACTATTAGGCTTTTAGATTTAGGAATATTTTGATTGAATTTAAAAGTATTTTTACGGCGCCTGAATTTTCCCTAAGATTTTCTCGACAATTTCGTCTGCAGTGATTTCTTCGGCTTCGGCTTCAAAACTTAATCCGATCCGGTGGCGTAAGACGTCTTTTGCAATATCTTTTACATCTTCGGGAATTACAAAAGCACGATTCTTCAAAAAGGCCATCGCTCGCGCTGCAATAGATAAATTAATTGACGCTCGTGGCGACGCACCAAAACTGATATAATTTTTTAATTCTGTAAGTCCATATTTTTCCGGAGATCGAGTAGCGAAAACCATATCGAGGATATACTTCTCAATCTTTTCGTCTAAATAAATCTGATTAATTAGTTTCTTGGCTTCAGTAATGTTTTGTAGTGAAATCACGGGTCGAATATCTGGAACATGTCCCGAAGCAACCATTTTCATAATTTTGCGTTCGTCTTCAAAATCAGGATAAGTGATCGTACATTTCAACATGAAACGATCACTCTGCGCTTCTGGCAGCAAATATGTTCCTTCCTGATCAATCGGGTTTTGCGTCGCTAAAACTAAAAATGGTTTTGGCAACGGCATCGTCTCGTCGCCAATCGTAACTTGCTTTTCCTGCATCGCTTCTAAGAGCGCCGACTGCACTTTAGAAGGCGCGCGGTTGATCTCATCTGCTAAAACAAAATTGGCGAAAATCGGCCCTCTTTTTATAGAGAAGTCATTTTCTTTAATGCTATAAATCATGGTTCCGACAACATCCGCAGGCAGCAAATCTGGCGTAAACTGAATTCGGGAGAAAGCACCTTGTACGGCATCTGCCAACGTTTTGATGGCTAAAGTTTTAGCCAATCCGGGAACACCTTCCAGCAAAACGTGACCATTCCCAAGAAGACCGATTAATAAACGGTCTACCATGTATTCTTGTCCGATAATTGCTTTGTTGATTTCTTTTTTTAAGAGAGAGAAAAAGTAATTCTGTTCTTTTACTTGTTCCGTTAACTGTCTAATATCTTCGGCTTGATTGAGTTCTGACATATTGTTTGTAGAATTTAAAGCGTAAATTTCCAATAAATACCGACACCAATCAACATAATTAATGCTAAGTTCTAGTTAAAGTTTGTTAATTACTACTCATATTTGACCACTTTACAAACAAATGAAGAAACGCTCAAACTTAATTGATAGATAGATCTGCATTAAGATGGTTGAAGCACAATTATTTCAGTCAAAAGAAATTGATTAACCACGGTGAAATTGAGTCAAATTCTTGTCATTTTCAGTTAATTAACCTATTTTTGAACCTAAAATAAAGGCGAAATGAATTATCATTTTCAAGCGCATCGTCAAGTGCGTCGAAATCTTCTAGAAATTTTACAAAATACGTCAACGAAGGATTTGCTTTTGATTCCAGATGGATTTAATAATAATATTTATTGGAATATCGCACATTGCGTTGCGACTGAGCAATTACTGCATTATTACTTAAGCGGGAATCCTTTTCGCATTGATAAATATTGGATTGAAACGTATAAAAAAGGAACGCTTCCTAATTTAGATGTTCCCCAGTCCGAAATTGATGATCTGGCTTTTTTATTGACAGAAACTTCGAAGATTTTGTTGAAGGATTATGATGCTGATTTTTTCGCTGACTATACTTCTTACACTACCAGTTTTGGTTTGGATCTGAAGAATATTCAAGATGCGATTGTTTTTAACAACATGCACGAAAGTCTCCATTTGGGATATGCCATGGCTCAGAAAAGAGCAATTTTAGGAGAACAATTTTAATTTACAGTTCCACTTCAAATAAAAGGAACTTGAAAATGCCTCGAGCATTTTAACATTGAATAAACTTATGAAAGACGATTTTATATTTGGGTTACGCCCAGTAATAGAAGCAATTGAAAGCGGAAAAACGGTTGATAAAGTATTTTTGCAAAACGGTTTACAAGGAGATATTTATTATCAATTAAAAGATCTTTTGGCGAAATATAAGATCAGACCGAATTTTGTTCCTGTTGAAAAACTGAATCGTTTTACGAGAAAGAATCACCAAGGTGTTGTTGCGTTTATTTCAGATGTTCCTTTTCATTCTATTGAAAATATTTTACCCGAACTTTTCGAAGCAGGGAAAACTCCTTTTCTTTTGATTTTAGATCGATTAACCGACGTTCGAAATTTCGGAGCGATTTGCCGTACGGCAGAATGTGCAGGAGTTGATGCCGTAATTATACCGGAAAAAGGTGGAGCACCAATGAATTCTGATGCCATTAAAACCTCAGCAGGTGCGATGTATAATATTATAATTTGCAAAGAAAAGAACCTAGCACATGCAGTTGATTTTCTTCAACAATCCGGAGTTCAGGTTTTATCGGCGACTGAGAAAGCACAAAAACTATATTATGATGTTGATTTTACGCAGCCTTGCGCGATCGTAATGGGAAATGAAGAAACAGGAATTTCAAAAGAGGTTTTGCATCATTCAGATGAGAAAATAAAACTTCCGATGGAAGGAAAAACGCAGTCGCTAAATGTGTCTGTAGCGTGTGGAGCTATTCTTTTTGAAGCCACTAGACAACGAATGAAAATTTAATTTCGGAATTTATTTACGACAATTTTTCACTTTAATAGTACTCTTCCTATTTGAAAAGAATTTTTATCTTTAATAAAAATTAGAAGCGGTATGCAGAAGAGCACCATTGTGAAAAGTGAAGTTCGCAGTTTCATCAGAGAAATTATTGTTCAGAAGATCCAGAAACTAGAAAAGTTTATGGAGTTTACTTTGGAGGCAAGTCGCGAGGTGAAAAAGACAGCGAAATATGATTCGATCCGTGAGGAAATGCAGGAAGAGATTTATCAAATGCAAAAACAACTTGCGGCTTTAAAAGATTTACAAAGTAATTTGTCTAAAGTTTTAAACTATTCCTCTGAGAGAATTCAGGTAGGTTCCATTGTCTTCACCAATAAAGCGAGATTTTATATTTCGGTTTCGTTGGGTGAATTCTTTTTTGAAGGCGATCGCTTTTACGCAATATCTCCAGAAAGTCCGATGGCTAAAATATTAGTGGGAAAGCAGGCGGGCGATTCATTTATTCTTAACAATATCAGTCAAGTTATTGAACACGTCTGGTAATCTCAATTATAATTTATTATATTCTTTGAATGGAAAAAGCATTAGTTTTAAAAGATATCATTGAATCAAGGAAAAGTATTTACCCGAAATCTTACTCTGCGGAAGATATTGACGAAGATGTTTTAACTGAAATTTTAAATTCAGCGAAATTTGCTCCCAATCATAAAAAGACTAAACCTTGGCGATTTAAAGTTTTTCAAGGCGAAGAGAAGAATCAACTGGGAGAAAAACTAGCAGAAATTTATAAACAAACGAATTCACAAAACTTTCTGGAAAAGAAATATATTGATATTTCTGATAAAGCACAGAAATCAAATGCCATTATTTCGATTGGTGTCAGTTTTAGCGGATTACTACCAGAGTGGGAAGAAATCGCTGCTACGGCAATGGCTGTTCAAAATATGTATCTCACGGCAACCGTTCATGAAGTTGGTTGTTATTGGAGCACACCTGGCATGATTCAACACTTAGGAGAATTTTTAGATTTAAAGGAAAATCAGAAATGTATTGGTTTGTTTTATCTGGGAAAATATAAGTAAATGTAACATCAATTATTTCTGAACCTTTAACTAAAATAAAGTATGGAAACTTACGGTTACAACAATCCAAACCCGTCGCAAAAATTCTAATTCCTATCCTGGGAATTATAGATCAGAAAAAAAGACAACTGCGGAATTTTAGCACTATTATTCGGTGGTTTGGGAATTCATAAATTTTACCTGGGATATACTCAAGTAAGGATTATGCAATTGCTGCTCACTTTTGTGACCTGCGGAATTTTAAGTTTCCTTGGTTTTATCGAAGGAATTATATTTAATTATGTATGTTGAACAATTTGATCACACTTATGTTCAAAATAAGAAAGGTTGGTTTTAAAACGAAAAGAACTTCTAAATATTAGAAGTTCTTTTATATTGAATTAATTTTAATTTAGTGATTTAACAAGATAGCGGCTTCTTTTGCTGCGTAAGTGAATATCATATCCGCGCCCGCACGTTTAATGCACGTTAAACTTTCCATAATTGCTTGATCATTATCGAGCCACCCATTTTGAGCCGCGGCTTTTAACATGGCATATTCTCCGCTAACGTTAAAAACGGCAATTGGTAAGTCGATCACGTCTCTAACTTTCGCCACGATATCTAAATAAGCCATTCCTGGTTTGATCATAATTATGTCTGCTCCTTCAGCAACATCTTTCAACACTTCATCAATCGCTTCTCGAGAGTTATGAAAATCCATTTGATAGGTTTTTTTATCTTTTGGATTATTGACCTCTTCTGTCGGTGCTGAATCTAAAGCATTTCTAAAAGGTCCGTAAAACGAACTGGCATATTTTGCAGCGTAGCTTAAAATCCCAACATCAGTAAAACCATTTTCTTCTAAACCACCTCTGATTGCAGATACTCGTCCGTCCATCATATCACTAGGCGCTACGATATCAGCACCGGCTTCTGCGAGAGAGATCGCCATCTTAACTAAAGAATCATTGGTAGCGTCGTTATCAATTTTACCGTTGGTTAAAATTCCGTCGTGACCGTAGATGGAGTAGGGATCTAAAGCAACGTCAGGCATGATGACCATTTCTGGAAGTGCATCTTTAATTGCTTTAATGGTGTTTTGCATTAAGCCATTTGGATTCCAAGACTCTTTTCCAGTATTATCTTTTAAATCGTCAGATACTTTCATGTATAAATTGACAGCTTTCACGCCCAGAGAAAAAAGTTCCTGACATTCCTTAACAGTAAGATCTAAAGTCCGTCTGAAAATTCCCGGCATCGAGGCGATTGGCTCTTGCTTATTTACGCCTTCCATTACAAAAATTGGCATTACAAAATCATTCGTAGTAAGCACAGTTTCCTGAACTAAGGCTCTGATTCCAGCGTTTGCTCTGAGTCGTCTGTTTCTTGAATATATAATCATCTTAATTGGAATAGTATTTGGATTAGCGCTTGCAAATTTAATTATAGTTTTGCGAAAAAACTATTGTAATCAAAATAGAAATTCTTACTTTTGTGAGTGGACAGATAAAAAAATCATTATAGGTGAAACATTTATTATTTTCTTTTCTATTTATCGGTTGTTTAACAGGGTTTTCGGGAAAAGTATCCGCGCAGAACGTTGACCGTGCTTCGATGATTAATAATCAAAAATCAGATGAAGGTTTGATCGTGGCTTATCCTAATCCTGCACGTGATTTTATTTTCGTGAAAACTAAAGAACCTTCGTTGAAAATAAAATCAGTTACTTTTTATTCTATTTTAGGAATGCAGGTGGCGGAATTTCAAATAAATAAAAATTCTGAAGAGATACGACTAGATAAACTGAGACCAGGTAAATATCTCATGCGATATATTTTAAGCGACAATAGTCAGAAAGTAACTCAAATCGTTAAACAGTAAATATTATAATCCTTGAAAAACTTCAAGGATTTTTTTTGGTTGAAACTTATTTGGAATCATTATCAGTTGACAATAAATTCCTTAATTTTGTACTAATGGAAGCACGTGAAAAAATAATAATTGTTGGAGGAGGTTTTGCCGGCTTACAATTAGCGAAATCACTCAATAATAAAAGAAAAAAAGTGATGGTCATCGATAAAGTGAACCATCACATGTTTCAGCCTCTTTTTTATCAAGTTGCTTGTGGGCGGATCGAGCCCAGTAATATTTCCTTTCCGTTTCGAAAAATTTTTCAACGTTCAAATAACGTTCAATTCCGTTTGGCCGAAGTTCAAAAAATTGTTCCGGAACAAAATAAAATCATTATCGATGAGGCAGAATTTACGTACGATAAATTAATTATTGCTTCTGGCTGTAAAACCAATTATTACGGAAATGACAAAATGGAGCAATTGACTTTTGGTATGAAAAATACTCAAGAAGCGATTGCCATTAGAAATCACGTTTTAATGACTTTCGAAAAGTTAATTATTGAACGAAAACGCAGCGATGACGGAAATTGGAATATTGTAATTGTTGGTAGCGGACCAACAGGTGTGGAACTCGCGGGCGCCTTTGCAGAAATGAAAAAAGATATTCTGCCGCGCGATTATCCTCACATGAACTTTGATGATTTAAAAATCGTTTTAGTGAGTTCGACCGCAATGCCACTCGACGTGATGAGTGAAGAAGCCCAACAAAAATCTGCTCAATATTTAAAAGAATTAGGAGTTGATTTTCTAAGTGGTGAAATGGTTACCGATTATGATGGAGATCGCGTTTTTATGAAAAGTGGAAAATCCATTCCGTCTAATAATGTTATTTGGGCAGCCGGTGTAACTGGCAACGTCATCGACGGATTAAATCCCGAAGTTATTAATAGAAATCGATTTATTACCGATCGATATAACAGAGTAAGAGGTTATAACAACATTTTTGCGATTGGTGATATTTCTTATATGGAAACTCCGAAATATCCGACCGGTCACCCACAAGTTGCAAATGTTGCAATTAACCAAGGAAAAAACTTAGCGAAAAATATTCTGAAAAAATCAGAAGTTGACTGGAAAGAATATGAATATTTAGATCAGGGAAGCATGGCAACGATCGGAAAGTACCGCGCAGTTGTAGATTTGCCGAAGTTTAAATTTCAAGGTCTTTTAGCCTGGTATTTTTGGATGTTTTTACACCTGATGCTGATTCTTAGCGTTAGAAATAAACTGGCAATATTCTTTAACTGGATGTGGAGTTATATTAATAAAGATTCTTCGTTGAGGTTAATTATTATCCCAAATAAAAAGAACGCTACCGAACTATGAGAATAGATATTATTAGTGTTTTACCAGAATTAATGGAAAGTCCTTTTCAAACTTCGATCTTGAAAAGAGCGATGCAGAAAGGTTTAGTCGAAGTCCATTTTCATCAATTAAGAGATTGGAGCATCGGTAAACATAGACAAATTGATGATGAACCTTATGGTGGTGGAGCAGGAATGGTAATGATGATTGAACCGATTGATAAATGTATTTCTGATCTCAAAGCCGAGCGACAATATAATGAGGTAATTTATCTGACGCCCGATGGTGAAACTTTAACACAGAAAATAGCAAATACGCTTTCGATTAAAAAGAATCTCATTTTCCTTTGTGGACATTACAAAGGAATTGATCAGCGTATTCGCGAACTGCATATTACCAAAGAAATCTCAATTGGCGATTACGTGCTTACGGGTGGAGAATTAGCAGCCTGCGTTTTAGCAGATTCTATTATCCGTTTACTGCCCGGAGTTCTAAATGATGAGCAATCTGCTTTGACTGATAGTTTTCAAGATGATTTACTGGCGCCTCCCATTTACACCAGACCTTCAGAGTACAAAGGATTAAAGGTACCTGAAATCTTGTTGAGTGGAGATTTAAAAAAAATAGAGGAGTGGCAACATAATCAGGCACTTAAAATTACGTCGGAAAAAAGACCTGATTTAATGGTTTAAAATTTACCTTAATAATTTATTTTTGTTTAGATTACAAAGAATAGTTATTAATGTTACCATGGAAAAAAATGATGCTGAGTTAATCGCTTTTTATAATGTTGAGAATTTATTTCCACCTGACCCACCGCAAGTTCACAAATTAGATCCTTCTGCGTCCGGCTTACAAAACTGGGACGACAGAAAATACCAGAATAAACTTTCTAAAATCGCACACGTTTTTCAATTAATTGAAGAGCGAGAAGGCTCGTTGCCGATGCTAATTGGATTGTCAGAAGTTCAGGGTAGAAAACCTCTGGATGAGCTAGTTCAATTAAGTCCGTTTGATAATAAGTACGGGATTGTGCATTACGAGTCGATGGACGAGCGTGGAGTAGATGTCGCTCTTCTCTACGATAAGAATAAAATTGAAATCATTTCGTCTGAACCGATCTCTTATTTTTTCGCCGTAGAAAATAAAGGTTCAGAATATTACGATACGACTCGAGATGTTCTGTTTTGTAAAGTAAAATATGCTGAAACGATCATCAATCTTTTCGTGCTTCATTTACCTTCTAAGCGCGAAAAAGATGTCAACAAATCCAAGCGGGTATATATTCTTAAAGACTTACACCAAAAAATTTTTGATCTGATTTCTTCGACGGGTGAAGCCGTAGTTATTTGCGGTGATTTTAATGAAAATCCCGATGAAGAAATGATCTCCAATTTCGTCTATGATAGTGAGTTTAATAAAATATTAGTGAATCCGTTTGGAGATTTGTTTAAAAATGAAAAATTTTCAACCTTTCACTACAAATATGGCTTACTTTTTGACCAAATGATTTTGTCCAGCAACTTTTTTCAATCGAATTCTTCGATTGCCTTTACAGAAGCCAAAGTTTTTAATCATGAAAAATTAAGAACTTGGGATCCTAAATTTGCCGGACGACCATTTAGAACCTATGCAGGCACGAGATATTTGGGTGGTTACAGCGATCATTTTCCCATACTCGTTCTTTTAGAAAATGCAGTTAAAAAGTAAATTTAAACTCTAAAATTCTTGAAGATGAAAAACGCAATAAATGCTGAATATCATTTAGATGCAGTAGATAAAGAAATTATCTATATGTTGATGGATAATGCGAAAACATCGTTAGCGCATATTTCCAAAAATGTAGGTATATCGACCACTGCGGTGCATCAAAGAATTAAAAAACTAGAACAAGCGGGAGTGATAGAAAATTCGGTCTCCTTTCTTAACCCACGTAAAATTGGGTATAAAGTGGTTTCCTATATTGGAGTTTATCTAGATCAGCCGAGCCATTACAACGATACCATTAAATCTTTAAAAGACGTAAACGAAGTTGTAGAAGCTCATTACACCACTGGAAATTACACGGTCTTTTTAAAAGTTTTATGTCGCGACAACGATCATTTAATGGAGATTTTAAACAAATTGCAGAAGATGAAAGGTGTTACCAGAACAGAAACTTTCATTTCTTTAGAACAAAGTATTAATAGACAATTAAAAGTCTAAGAAGTTTTTTAGAAACATATATTATTAAAAGTGCATTTATTTAAAAGCACTTTTTTCGTTTTCAAGACCTTACGTTTCTGAAAAGAAGTTCACCCATCTGCAGATAATTGATTAATTTTACCTTAAATAATTAATGCAGTTATATTTCTAATTTAATTTATTCATTCATGCAAAAGACATTAGAGAAAAATCATACTACACCCATCCAACATTCAGAAGAAGTTCGAAATGAAGGATTACCTTTTAATACAAAATATTTTGATGCTATTAATATCAACAAAAGTGCGGTAGATCGCAGAGTTGCTACTTTGGGCGGACGAAGAAGTGTGAAAAAGGAATTTCAAGCAGCCTGGTTATTGAAGGCCATTTCAATGATCGACTTAACAACTTTGGCGGGAGACGATACGCGCGGAAATGTTTTGCGTTTGTGTGAAAAAGCCAAAAATCCCGTTCGTCAAGATATTTTAAAAATTCTCGGAATGCAGGAGGCTAATCTGACGACAGGGGCAGTTTGTGTTTATCATAATTTAATTCCATTTGCCAAAGAATCGTTGCAAGGAACTTCAATTCCAATTGCTGCCGTTTCTACGGGATTTCCTGCTGGTAAAATTTCCTTAGAAGATAAAATTTCCGAAATCAAAAAATCTGTCGCTGCCGGTGCAACCGAAATCGATATCGTTATTTCACGAGCTTTAGTTTTGGAATCCAAATGGAAAGAATTGTACGACGAAATTAAATTGTGTCGACAGGCGTGCGGTGATGCGCATATGAAAACGATCTTAGCCACAGGCGAAATCCCAACCTATACCAAAGTTGCAAAAGCCTCTTGGGTGGCGATGATGGCCGGATCAGATTTCATCAAAACGTCTACCGGAAAAGAATCCGTAAACGCCACGCTCGCCATCAGTTTAGTAATGATCCGCTGCATTCGCGATTACTACGAATTAACCGGCACAAAAATAGGCTACAAACCTGCAGGAGGAATTCAAAAAGCAAAACAAGCACTCGATTATTTAATTTTAATCAAAGAAGAATTAGGAAACGAATGGTTGACGCCAGACTTATTCCGGTTTGGTGCAAGTTCTTTGTTGGGCGATATTGAGCGACAATTAGAACACTACATTACTGGCAGATATAGCGCGGGCTTCAGACATCCGATGGCGTAATTTCAATAAATTTGTCATACTGAGTTTGTCGAAGTTTGGGCGCCTTTTCCGCCTTCCATTCCCGCTTTTTTGTTTCACTTTGTTACACAAAAAGAGTTTCATTCAAGTCGGGGCGCAATGGGAGATAAATAGAAAAATAATTTCAAACAATTATTCGCATTTTTAATAAGGTAAATTATAATCGCTTTTTTGCTCTTTACACTATCTGAAATTAAAATAAAACTTTTGTGACTTTTGCGGTTTAAATTACCATTTCATCACCTTACCAACTTACCAACTTACCAACTTATCACATTATCAAATCAACATAATGGAAATCAAAGAAATATACGACACCATGGTTTACGGTCCCGCTCCAGAAAGCGCAGCTCCTGCTGTGGAATTTTTAGAAAAGCATAACCGAAGTTTCGACTTGTTCATGGGAGGAGAATGGGTAAAACCACACTCCAAGAAATTTATGGATTCTAATAATCCATCTAATAAAGAATTTTTAGCGAAGGTTGCTGAAGCCGACGAAACCGATGTCGACAAAGCCGTGATGGCCGCGAACAGCGCACTTTCAAATTGGGTTAAAATTGGTGGCTTCGAACGTGCAAAATATTTATACGCCATTGCACGTCAGATTCAAAAACATTCAAGATTATTTGCGGTTCTAGAAACCTTAGATAATGGTAAGCCGATACGTGAAACCAGAGATATTGATATTCCGATTGCCGCGCGTCATTTCTACCATCATGCAGGTTGGGCAAAATTGATGGATACAGAATTCAGAGATTATCAAGAAGTTGGAGTAGTCGGACAAATCATTCCGTGGAACTTTCCATTAATGATGCTTTCCTGGAAAGTTGCACCGGCTTTAGCGATGGGTAATACAATCGTTTTAAAACCAGCAGAATATACTTCCTTAACCGCCTTGCTGTTTGCAGAAATTTGTGAAAAAGTCGGACTTCCAAAAGGAGTTGTCAATATCGTAACAGGTAGGGGAACTATTGCGGGACACGCTTTAGTAAATCATCCTGATATTCAAAAAGTAGCGTTTACAGGTTCTACCAAAGTTGGTAAAATCCTACGAACAAATATCGCCGGAACTGGCAAAAAGATCTCTCTCGAACTTGGCGGAAAATCTCCATTTATGGTTTTCGAAGATGCTGATTTAGATTCAGCGGTAGAAGGAATTGTCGATGCGATTTGGTTTAACCAAGGTCAGGTATGTTGCGCAGGCTCACGACTTTTAATTCAAGAATCAGTTTCAGAAGTTTTTTATAAGAAACTTCGTGCCCGAATGGAAACTTTACGAATAGGAGATCCGATGGATAAAACCGTTGATATGGGTTCAATCGTGGATCCAATTCAATTAAAAACCATTGAAGATTTGGTCCAAATTGGAATTGAAGAAGGTTGTACTATATATCAACCGAAGAATGGACTTCCAGAAAATGGTTGGTTTTATCCGCCAACTTTATTTACTGATGTACCGACCAGTGCGGTTATTGCACAAGAAGAAATCTTCGGGCCGGTATTAGTAGCGATGACCTTCCGTTCGCATTCAGAAGCGGTGGCGTTGGCGAACAATACCAGATATGGTTTGGCTTCGAGTGTCTGGACAGAAAATATAAATTTGGCTTTAGATATCGCCCCGAAAATTAAAGCAGGAAGCGTATGGGTGAATTGTACGAATCAGTTTGATGCCGCCGCTGGCTTTGGTGGTTATCGAGAATCTGGCTTCGGTAGAGAAGGAGGAAAAGAAGGTTTGTATGAATATATGAAACCGAAAGTCGAAGCAGAATTTACCACAGAACCGATTGAATTAAAAACGGAGAAACCCAAAAATTCAAAGAAAGAAAAAAATACTTTAGTTGATATTGATCGTACAACCAAAATGTATATTGGAGGAAAACAGGCCAGACCAGATGGTGGTTATAGTACAGAAATTAAAAATGCCTTTGGTGAATATATTGGGGAAGTTTCCGAGGGAAATAGAAAAGATATCCGTAATGCCGTTGAAGCCGCACATGCTGAAAAATCGTGGGGCGGAATGACCGGCCATTCTAGAGCGCAAGTTCTTTACTATATCGCGGAGAACTTAGCAATTCGTGCTGAAGAGTTTGCAGAAAGAATTGTGGAAATGACGAATCAGTCTCTGGAATCTGCTGAAGATGAGGTTGAAAAATCAATTGAGAGGATTTATACTTATGCGGCTTACGCAGATAAATATGACGGCGCCGCGCATTCGACGGTTCAACGAATGATCACTTTAGCGATGCCCGAAGCAATCGGCGTGATGGCAATCATTTGTCCAGATGAAAATCCATTGTTAGGATTTATTTCTACCGTAATCCCGGCGATTGCGATGGGAAATAAAGTAGTGGTTATTCCTTCTGAAAAACATCCGTTTTCTGCGACCGATTTCTATCAAATTTTAGAAACGTCTGATGTTCCTGCGGGCACAGTGAATATTGTCACAGGACCAAAAGAAGAAATAGCCAGCGAACTCGCGAAACATTATAATGTTGAAGGAATTTGGTATTTCGGAACGACGGAAGGAAGCAAAAATATCGAATTATTATCCACCGATTCTATGAAAAGATCTTGGGTTAATTTTGGGAAATATAGAAACTGGCTGAACCCCGCACATGGTGAAGGGCAAGAGTTTTTAAGACACGCGACAGAAATTAAAAATATCTGGATTCCGTACGGAGCATAGAAATAATTTTATCATAGATGAGCCACGAGATTATCGTGGCTTTTTGTTGTTTAAAAATCTATTTTTGCAGTTCGATGGCGAAGAGAATCATTAAAAAGAAAATAACCCGAAATATTCATCAAAACCGTAGAAGACATTTTCTTTTTCGTCGGGAGATTCTGCTTTTATTTCTGACTTTGGCTTTATTTGGAACTGGATTTTATTTGAAGGAAAAAATCTCTTTTTATTACGCCATGTATTTCAACAAATTCGAGCACAAAAAACTGTCGAATACGGAGAAAGAAGAAAATCGTATTAATCGAATCGTTGGTGAATATGTCGACAAAACGTTCGGGATGGATATTTCTCATTATCAAAGAAAAGAAGATATCGCTTGGGACAGTTTAAGCATCGGAAATCGGTCTGTTCCTTTAAAGTTCGTTGTTTTGCGTGCGACGATGGGTAATAGATCTGCTGATAAAAATTTCGAGGAATTCTGGACTATTTCCAAAAAACATGAACTCATTCGCGGCGCTTATCATTTTTACAGAGCAGACGAGGATCCCGTACTGCAAGCCAATAATTTTCTGGGCACCGTAAAATTGGAAAGTGGTGATCTGCCGCCAATTTTAGATATTGAAAAAATTCCCAGAAAGAAAACAACGAAAAAATTAATTGAAGATCTAAAAATCTGGTGCCGAATTGTAGAAGAAGCATACGGCGTGAAACCGATTATTTACACCTACTATTATTACCACAAAGATTTTCTAAAAGGTGAGTTCGATGATTATCCGTTGTGGCTCGCAAATTATAATGATGTTCCCCAACCCACTCCAGACAGTGAGTGGAAAATCTGGCAATTCACGGAGAACGGAATTGTTTACGGCATCAATACCAAAGTAGACTTAAACGTTTATAACGGAAATCTCTGGTCATTGAAAAGAATGACTTTGGATTAATAAAAAAAGGATGCTTTCGGGCATCCTTTTCTTTTAATAATAAATTATTTTATTTTAATTGGTCGAGTAGAACCTGTGTAGACTCATATTCTTCACCCTCTATTTTAGCCAACTCAATTGCTTTCATTGCCCACAATTTTGCATTGGTTTTATCACCAATTTTAAAATATAGATTGGCTACGGTATCGGTATTAGCATAACCTTCGTTTAACTTAACTGACTGTTTTGCCCACAATAGTGCTTTTTCTAAAGATGCTTTTTCCGCCGCGTTTTCATAGAAATTCCAGGCGATAGAATTAAGTTCATTTGATGTAAAAGTAGGAGACATTCCGTCTTTGTAATATTCAATAGACAATTTCTGATATTCGTTTTTGTCTTTATTGATTGCGGCAACTTTCATCTTCGATTTCAGCAGCATTATACTCGCTTCATCTTGCGACATTGTTTTTCTGGCTTCTGTGATATACTTTTTCTCATTAAAAACTTTCGTTTTTTTGTCGTAAGAATTATTGAAAAGCGTATTTAGTTTAAAATCGTTCAGAATTTTATTGTAATTTTCTTCTGGCATTACTTTTATCAATTCGCTTTTACGCGAAATAAATTCTGGATAAAGCAGCGAGTTCGTGTCTTTCGTCAAGGTAAATAAATAAGAAAAATCTTCCTGATTTAGTGGTAATTCTTTTTTACCAGCGAAATAAGTTGCGGCGGCTTTATTAGCTAAATCAGGATCAGCGAAAATAAATACTTGGATAAAACTTTTCAGGAACTCTGGATCTTTATCACCCCTTTCAAATCTTGTTTTGAGCGCGCCCATTTGTTTTGATGGATCTACGGCATCTTTACCAACGTTGATAAAATCTGCTGCGTCATAATAAGAAGTCACACGGTGTATTAATTCTCCATCTCCATTAATAAAAAGATATGTTGGATATGCTCTAACGTTATACTTTTTCGCCAGATCTTTGCCTTCTCCTTTTTCCATGTCAATTTTAGAATTGATGAAATTGGCATTATAAAACTCACCTACCGAAGGCTGTGGGAAAACATTTTTTGCCATCAATTTGCAGGGAGCGCACCAAGTGGTGTAAGCATCTACAAAAAGCAATTTATTTTCTTTCTTAACGATGGTAAGAAGATCTTGGAAAGATTTATTTTCTTCAAATTTCATCCCTTGTCCGAAAGTGATCATGCTTACAAGCATAACTAAAAAAAGTGCTATTTTTTTCATATTCTTTTAAATTTGTTAGGATGTAAAATTAATGTATTCTCGATAATTAAAGTTACGTTTTTATTTATTTTTGAACCTTAACATCGATGTTGATGGCTGGACTTATCATCGGAACATCTAACCAGCCACTTAAAAAGTTTCTAAAAATAGTTTTGTTGCCTTTCGGAGCACCACTGATAGATATACCTCCTTCAAAATAATTCAGTATTTGAATGCCGACGTAGAAATCATCATCGATGTAAATCTGGTGTTTTGAGATATCGAAACTATAAGAATTTTTGATGATTTTATCGGAGGTAATTTCGTCGTGTAAATCTTCTGTAAGAATTGAATTTAAATTTTTGTCGTAAATGTTAAACCTTATGAAAACAGGTCGATCTGTTTTAAATTTAACAATATTAATATTGATGTTTTCAACCTTTGTTCGTTTCTTTGTTTCGAAAAATACTGCAATTTCTCTTGACTGATCCGTTTCATTTTTCGAGGCAGTATGTTTAAAAATGAACCTTTTAGTTTTTGAATTAATGCCCCAATTTTCAGCAATGAATTTCGCCGGATTGATTTTCACTTCTTTAATATCTTTTATTTTCTCAGTCAGAAAAATTGTTTGTGGATTTTCTTGTAAAAACTGTTCAACTGAAATAGCATATCTTTCAAATCCGCCAACTTCAATTTTTAATTGAGAGATTCTATCAACACCCGTTAAATCAATTTTGAATTGACCTTTTTCATCTGCAATAGTTCCAGTGTTTTGATTTTCAATTCCGATTTTCGCGTAGGGAACTGGTTGCATTTCCTCTTTAGAAAGAATGGTTCCAGTAATGGTCTGAGCATTGAGCAAAAATCCGAGAAATAGAACAAATAGTAAAGTTGTTTTTTCCATATATTTAATTTGAACAAATATTCAAAATTTATCTGCTCCAAAATCCCAAGAACTTGTTAAAGTTCCAGGACTTAAAGTTAAAGTTCTGTTACTGAAAAAAATCATCTTTAATAATGGAGAACTGGACAGAAAATCTGCTATTTTTCAACTATGATCTTGTCGTCTAACCTGTGAAATCCACTCATTTAATTTCCGTACTTTTGCACCTTTCAAAAACACTCATTACAATCTACAATGAATTACATATCAGCGGAAAATCTTACGAAATCATACGGTGTAAAAACACTTTTCAAAGACATTACTTTTCATATCAATGAAGGCGATAAAATTGCCATCGTTGCCAAAAATGGCTCCGGAAAATCTACGTTGCTCAAAATTTTAATGGGTAAAGAAATTGCCGATTCGGGAACGGTTGTCATTAATAAAGATATTCAGGTTGTATTATTTGACCAGGAAATTGATTTTGAAGGAGAATTGAATGTTGAAGAATTTATGATGACTTTGGATTCTGCGCCGATTATGGCTTTGAAAAATTATCATCACGCTTTGATCTCAGAAAATCCAGATGATATGGATAAAGCGCTGAACGAAATGGAAGTTCATGAGGCCTGGGATTTAGAAAATGAGATGAGTCAGATTTTGACGCAGTTGAAAATTACGGACTTATCATCTAAAATGAAAACCCTTTCCGGTGGTCAAATTAAAAGAGTTGCTTTGGCGAAACTTTTAGTTGAAACCCGTGCACAACATCGTCATACTTTGTTGATCATGGATGAGCCGACCAACCACTTGGATGTTGACATGGTCGAATGGTTGGAGAATTATTTATCTAAAGCCATGGTGACATTGCTTCTGGTAACTCACGATAGATATTTCTTAGATGCAGTTTGTGATATTATTTGGGAGATAGAAGATTTCAATTTATACGTTCACAACGGAAGTTATGGAACGTACTTGGAGAATAAAATCATCCGTGAAGACAATATGAGTTCGACGATTGATAAAGCGCAAAACCTTTACCGTAAGGAATTGGAGTGGATGCGTCGTCAGCCAAAAGCACGAACTACAAAATCCAAATCGCGACAAAGTGATTTCTACGAAACTGAAAAGGTTGCAAAAACCGATACTCGAAAAGATAAACTCGAACTTGATTTTGAGATGAAACGTTTGGGTCAAAAGATTTTAGAACTGCACCATATCAGTAAAAGTTACGGTGAAAATGTTTTACTAAAGGATTTCTCTTATCAATTTCAACGTGGTGAAAAAGTCGGAATTGTTGGAAAAAATGGTGCTGGAAAATCAACGCTTTTAAATATTATTCAAGGTTTAGAACCATACGACAAAGGTGAAATCGAAACTGGAGAAACCATCAAATTTGGTTATTTCGCTCAGAAAGGATTAAAATATAAAGAAGATCAGCGAGTAATCGATTTTATCAAAGATATTTCAGAAAATTTCCCTTTAGCAAACGGAAGAACAATTTCTGCTTCGCAGTTTTTACGTCTTTTCTTATTTGATGACCAAACACAATATGCTCCGATCTCTAAATTATCGGGTGGTGAAAAAAGACGATTGCACTTGATGCACGTTTTGTATCAGAATCCAAACTTTTTGATTTTTGATGAGCCGACGAATGATTTGGATTTACCGACATTGACGGTATTAGAAAATTTCCTTTTGCAATTCCAAGGAAGTTTAATTATTGTTTCTCACGACCGTTATTTCATGGATCGTATTGTTGATCACGTTTTGGCTTTTGAAGGTGACGGCGTTATTAAAGATTTTGTTGGAAACTTCTCAGAATACCGTGAAAAGAAAGCGCAAGAACAGAATAAGAAAGTAGCAACTCCGGCAGTTGTTGAAACACCTAAGAAAGTGGAAGAAGTTAAACCTTCTGAAACTACACCGGTAAAAAAATTGTCTTTTAAAGAACAACAAGAATTAAAAGACATCGAAAAAGAAATGCCGAAGTTAGAAAAGCAGCGAGCGGAAATTTTAGAAAAATTAAATAGCGAAACCGATTACGGAATCATTTCCGGTTTTTCTAAAGATTTAGAAACGATTGCCGAGAAACTTCAGGACTTAGAAATGCGCTGGTTAGAACTTCAAGATTAATAGCGTTTTCTAAATCATGAGCAATGATCAAAAACTAGAAGCCAAATACGGATTGTTCACCGCCATTTCTATGGTGATCGGACAAGTCATTGGTTCCGGTATTTTCTTTAAAGTCGATGATGTTTTGTCGGCCACACAAGGAAATGTTTTAGCCGGTCTTTTTGGATTTTTGATTGTAGGGATTAGTGTCGTATTTGCTGGGATATCAATGGCAAATTACGCCGAACTTTTACCAAAAGATGGTGGAATACTGAGTTACGTCAATTATAGATTCGGTCACACCGCAAGTTATTTTGTTGGCTGGATGTACATGACTTTGTTTTATCCTGTGCTCACGGCCGTTTTATTTACGGTCTCGGGAATTTATATTGCGCACTTATTGGCGGGTTTTATGAATTTTACGCCGACTCCTTTACATTTCGCTTTAATTGGATTTGTAAATCTAATTATCTTCTTTTTTATTAATATTTTTCGACCAAGAAGCAGCGGGATTTTCCAGCAGATGACGACTGTTCTTAAAGTTTTACCGTTAATCTTGATCGCATCATTAGGGATTTTAAGTTTATTAAAAGGAGAGGTGAGTGATGTTAATACGTTCTCTCAAGTCGGAAGTGGTTTGCAAAACCAATCTTTTATTCTATTAGTGGCGGCGAGTTTTATTCCAATTTCTTTTGCGTTTGATGGTTGGTATATTGCCACCCAAATTTCTGGCGAGATCAAGAACTCAAGTAAGAATTTGCCGAAAGCTTTAATTATAGGAACGATTTCGGTGATAGTAATTTATATTTCTTATTATTTAGGAATCGTTTTCCGAATGAGTGGTGACGAAATTATTTCCTTAAAAGATACTTACATCACAGAATTTGCCAGAAAGATCGCCTCAAATTCCGGCGCATTAATTATGCAGTTGTTCATTATTATTTCCGTTTTGGGAACTTCGAATGGATTATTACTGGCGACAATTCGTGTTCCTTATCAATTCTCTAATCTAGAAAAATCTAGAAAGTTTTTAAATTTAGGTAAGGTGGATGAAAAGACGAAAATGCCAATAAACAGCGCAATTCTTGGTGCGAGCATTATTACTTTTTATCTGATCGTCTATTATTATACGAATACGCATGCTTTCTTCACAGAGAATAATTTCGATATTTCTGCAATTCCGATCATTTTTATTTATTTAGTTAATGGAATGTTGTTTTTAGGACTTTTTCAATTATTTAAAAAGAAAGTGTTTGCTCGGAATTCTATTTTCAAGAAAATAATGGCAATTATTGCGGTATTCGGAATTGTGATCGTTCTCTTTGGAACGGCAAGCGCGCCGAATGGTTTGCTCTATTTCCTCATTAATGTCGTCTTTCTAGTGGCAGGATTTTTTGTTATGAGAAAAACTTGATAAAAATCAGGTCTTTTGACTTGCTCGTTTTCAACGATTTAAACGTTTGTTTTAAATTCTATTTAGAATAGTTACAAATAGACTTGGCTGTTAGTGAATTGTTTTTTACTTTTGCCTCGTTATTTTAAATCAGTCTAAATAAAAACGTCCTAATGAGAAAACAGATATTGTCCCTCGGCTTTTTAGCAATTGCATTTTCTGCGCATGCACAGATGCAGTTTACGCCAGAGAATGATACGATTAGAATTCAGCAAATCGAAGATATTAACCTTCATAAAACTGGAAATCCAAACAAGGCAAAACCAATGTCGTCGAAGTCAAATTTAACGATAATGGAAAATCCGCAGCCTGTTGCAATTGTTACGCACGAAATTATTGAGCAACAACAAGCAAAACAATTGAGTGATGTTCTTCAGAATGTAAACGGACTTTATATCACTTCCTCAAGAGGAAATTCACAAGATAGTTTTGGGGGACGAGGTTTCAACTTCGGAAACGATAATATATTTAAAAACGGAGCGAGAGTAAACAGCGGTGTTTTCCCAGAAGTTTCTGGTCTGGAAAGAGTAGAAGTATTGAAAGGTGGAAACGCAATGTTATACGGAAACGTTGCTGCTGGTGGCGTAGTAAATTTAATTACCAAAAAACCTAGATTTGATTTTGGTGGAAGTGTTGGATTTAGCGCTGGAAGTTGGAATACGTATAAGCCAACAGTTGATTTTTACGGTCCTTTAAGTGAAAATGTTGCAGTTAGAGTTAATGGTGCTTACGAAACTGCGCAGAGTTTTAGAGATGGTGTAGAATCGCAAAAGTATTATTTTAATCCTTCGTTTCTATTTAATATCGGCGATCACTCTCAACTTATTGTTGAAGCGGATTACTTGAAAAATGCTTTCACGCCAGATTTCGGAATTGGATCGATTACCAATAATGATGGGTCGTATTCTTTAAATACATTCTTGCCAAGAAATGCGAATGTTGGTGCAGATTGGCAGTATCAAAATGTAGAGCAAGCAACAACGGGAATTACCTTCAATCATCAGTTTAATGATGTTTGGACCTTAAATACGGTTGCATCTTATCAGAATTACACCAAAGATTATTTCGCTAACGAAAGAATTCAGTGGGCTTATGATAGTGCAGATCGACTTTTTTGGAAGCGTCCCGTAGGTAAAACATATACGGAACAGAATTACACTTCTCTCCAGGTTAATTTAAACGGTGAATTTAATACTGGAAGCGTCAATCATAAAATTTTAGTTGGGACAGATGGTGATTACGGAACTAATGATGTTTACAATTTCTTTGATAAAGCAACCGGAAAAACACTGGATCGTAAGTTTTTTCATGGAACGAATGGCAATCCAAATGGAACTATATATTTAGATGATCCTTCCTCTTGGGCTTCCGGTACAATGCCAGAATCTGAGAAATTAGATCGTAACAGAATTCCGACTCAACGATTTGGTATTTATGCACAAGATTATATTGAACTTTCAGATAAATTTAAAGTGTTAGCTGGTCTAAGATGGTCTTACATTGAAAATAAACAATCTGAAAACAAAAGTTTTATTACTGATGAAACGACCTCGTCTGGAGGAACGGTGGACAGAGCATTTTCACCAAAAGCAGGATTAGTTTATATGCCCAATCTTAATTTGTCACTTTTTGCAACGTATACCAATTCATTCTCCGCGAATTCAGGGAGAGATCTTAATCAAGAATCTTTGAAACCTTCTGTAATTGACCAGTTTGAAGTTGGTATGAAACACAATTTCTGGAACAATGCAGTAGCTTTAAACTTATCTTTATACCAGATCGAAAACAGAAATTTCTACCAAATGGCTGAAAAAGCCTTAGATGGAACTTTTAATTCGGATAAAGAGGTTAAAGAGTTCGCTGGAAAAATGCGAAGTCGGGGAGTAGAGTTAGATATTACAGGAAATCCATATCCAAACTTATCGATTATTGCGGGAGCATCTTATAATCATTCCGTTTATTTAGATACGCCAGCAGATTTTGGATACGTTGAAAATCAGAGATTGGTAAGAACTCCTGCAACAACAGCAAACGCTTCTGTTTTCTATACGTTCGAGAATTATGTCAAAGGTTTAAAATTAGGTGCAAGTGTTTATTTCATCGGTGACCGAATTGCGGGTTGGAATGACACCAAAGCAATTAATGACGCTAGAAATGGAGTGTCCAGATTTTTAGAAGTTGAAGATTATGTAACGGCAGCAGTATCTCTAGGATACGATTGGAATAAATTTTCGGTGATGGGAAAAGTAGGAAACTTGTTTGATTCCGTGAGTTATAATTATCATGAAAATTATTCGGTGAACCCGATCACGCCACGAAATTTTTATATGACTTTAACTTATAAACTATAATAAAGCGCGCATAATTAGCACTTTTCATATCAACAGCATCAGTGAAAATCTTGGTTTTCACTGATGTTGTTATCAGTATAAAAAAACAAAAAAACAGAAACCATGGCAAAAATTAATGACACTAAAACATTTATGCGAATTACGCACCGCTATTTAGGTTATTTCACGGCGGGAATTATGGCAGTTTACGCGCTGAGTGGCGTGCTGTTAATTTATCGCGATACCAATTTCCTGAAGAAGGAAAATCAATACGATGTCGTACTTAAAGCCAATATGAACGAAAAGGAATTGGCGAAAGAAATTAAAATAAAGAATGTCGAATTTGAACCCGGAAGTACCGATTTAAAAACCTTCGAACAGGGAACTTATAACGCAAACACAGGGGAAGCAAAATACGCTAAAATGGAATTGCCTTACGTTCTAGACAAATTTAATCAATTGCATAAATCGACCTCGACGCACCGGTATGCCACCCTCAATACTTTTTTCGGTTTCACTTTATTTTTCTTTGTCATCTCTTCTTTTTGGATGTTTAATTATAAGTCGAAAGCCTTCCGCCGCGGAATGATCTACGCAGGAATTGGCTTCACGTTGGCCGTAATTATGGTGTTTTTCCAGTAGGGATTTAAATACGATAATTTTTAACCACAAAGTCACAAAGTGTTGCTGTTAAGGTCATCATTCGAAGTAGAAATCATTTAGTTTTAAAGTTCTAAAAAGGTTTGCGCACAATAATTTCCGTAGGAAATCTTAATGAACTTAATTCCTTCAATAATCTTAATGTTAAATTTTTGAATATAATATCTTCAATTTAATCTAAAATTAATTAGAAGTGCAAATGCTAGCCCTGACTTAAATACGATTATTTTTAACCACAAAGTCACAAAAGTGTTGCGCACAATAATTTCCGTAGGAAATCTTAATGAACTTAATTCCTTCATTAATCTTAATGTTGAATTTTTGAATCTAATATCTTCAATTTAATCTAAAATTAATTAGAAGCGCCAGTCCTAGCCCTGACTTAAATACGATAATTTTCAACCACAAAGTCACAAAGTGTTGCTGTAAAAGTAAAAATTCGAAGTAGAAATCATTTAGTTTTAAAATTCTAAAAAGGTTTGCGCACAATAATTTCCGTAGGAAATCTTAATGAACTTAATTCCTTCATTAATCTTAATATTAAATTTTTGAATCTGATATCTTCAATTTAATCTAAAATTAATTAGAAGCGGGAA
>JBBSRZ010000035.1:0-23780 GCA_038242555.1 Flavobacteriales bacterium
CCGCCACCAAAAGATATGTTGGACACAAATTTTTCTTGCTCATCACTATTACTCGTAAATAGGTAGGCAGCTAAGGGTTTTTCGCCGTTGGCAATTTGAATCAGTGCATCGTTGAAGTTATTAAATGTTAACACAGGAAGTATCGGTCCAAATATTTCCTCTTGCATCACCGCATCATTCCAGGTCACATTTTGTAAAATGGTCGGTTCAATAAACTTGGTCGACGAGTCAGATTTTCCGCCGTAAAATACTTTCGACGGATCAATCAGATTTACAAGACGGTCGAAATTTTTGTCGTTGATAATCCTCGTATATTCTTTTGAATCGGGTTCATAATTAAATTTTAGAATGTATGATTTTAAAGAATCTAGAAAACTGTCTTTTACTTTTTCATCCACTAAAATATAATCGGGCGCTACACAGGTTTGTCCACCATTTAAAAATTTTCCCCAAACGATTCTCTTAGCGGCAACTTCGAAGTCCGCGCTAGATGTTACGATAGCCGGGCTTTTCCCGCCTAATTCTAAAACAACCGGTGTTAAATGTTTTGCCGCTGCTTCGTATACGATTTGCCCAACTGTGGTACTTCCTGTAAAAAATATTTTATCAAATTTTAATTTTAAAATTTCTGTAATTTCTTCTACACCACCTTCTGCAACGAATAGATATTCTTTCGGAAAATTTTCGTTAATGATCTTCGCCATGGCTTTCATCGAGTTTTCCGCGATTTCACTAGGCTTTATAATACAAGTGTTTCCTGCTGCTAACGCCGCAACCATCGGTGATAACGAAAGTTGATAGGGATAATTCCAGGCACCAATTACGAGCGTACAACCGAGCGGCTCGGGATAAACTTTACTAGATCCAAATTGATTTGCCAAATTAGTTCTAGCCCTTTTTGGTTTGGCTAACGACTTTAAATTATTTAAAAAATAATCAATGTCTTTTATAACGAAAGAAATTTCGGTCGTAAA
Source organism: Flavobacteriales bacterium (assembly GCA_038242555.1). GTDB lineage: Bacteria > Bacteroidota > Bacteroidia > Flavobacteriales > Weeksellaceae > Kaistella. The sequence goes on from JBBSRZ010000035.1 coordinate 975, forward strand.
AGTGTCAAATTTTGATTTTCCAAAATCATCGTCAATCGCTTTATAAAGCAAGTCTTGGTTTTTGAGAATAACGTCCTTCAATTTTTCCAAATACATTTTTCGAAAACTTAAATTCTTAGTTTTCTGACTGTTGAAAAACTCTCGTTGTTCTTTTAAAATATTTTGAAAATCCATTATTTTTATTTTGTAGTTCGATGTAAATTTAGTTTAATAATATTTTTAATTTATTAAAAATCAATTAGTTATTTAATAGAAAATCCGAAACTTTCTCACCAATCATAATACATGCGGCGTTCGTGTTTCCAGAAATAATATCGGGCATTATTGAAGCATCTGCAACTCTGAGATTTTCTATTCCATGAACTTGCAACTTCTCATTAACTACGGAATTCTCACCATTTCCCATCCGACAAGTTCCCACTGGATGGTATAGCGTTTCTAAAGTCTTTTTAATGTGCTCAATCAAAACTTCGTCAGAACAATCCCGTGGAGGCCAATTCATCTTATTTAATCGGACGTCATCAAATTTAGAAGAATCCAAAATTGCCATCGCTTTTTTTAAGCCAATTAATAATCGTTTGACATCATTCTCTTTGGATAAGAAATTAGGTTGTATAATTGGAGCAACTCGGCTGTCACTAGATCGCAACCCAACAAAGCCCGAACTTTCCGGATGAAGTAAAATGGCTAAAATCGTATAACCATTGGTCATCGGAAGTGAAAATGGATTGTAAAGATCTGCTTTGTAATCATTTCCCATATGTAACGGCGAAAAATGAAATTGTAGGTCGGGAACTTTTTTATCTTCTGAAGATTTAAAAAATGAAGTGGTTTCAATGATAGAGTAATTAAGCAAAGATTCTTTTTTTCTATAATATTGAAATAGATTGTTGACGAAACCCCTTTTTTTAATAATAGTATTTAAACCATTTATCTTACTAAAATCGCTCGTTCCCGTCCACACATGATCCTTAAGATTTTCGCCAACCGCTGGTAAATCTTTAATTAACTCGATATTAAATTTTTGTAGTTCCTCTTTTGGGCCTATTCCAGAAACTTTCAAAAGTTGTGGTGATTGAATGGCACCCGCGCAAAGAATCACTTTCTTATTACAGAATATTTTTTCAGAGGTGTTTTTGCCTGTGTAAATTTCTACGCCGATAGCTTTTCCATTTTCAATCAATATTTTTTTTACGAAAGCCTTTGTTTTTATTGTTAAATTTGTGCGATCAGATATTCCTTTTAAAAATGCTTCGTACGTGCTTTGACGTATATTTTTATCAATGGTGAATTGTAGAAAAGACGAACCTTCCTGCTTTTCGCCATTATAATCTTCATTAAAACTTAAGCCATTTTCTTTACACGCTTCAATAAATTGGTAAGTAGACTTATTGTATTCTTTTCTAAATGAAACATTTAATTCCCCATTCTTACCGTGAAATTTATTTTCGAAGGAATGGTTGTTTTCAGATTTTTTAAAATAGGGAAGAACCGATTCGTAATTCCATCCTTCATTTCCCTGCTCTTGCCAACCGTCATAATCTTTTGAATTTCCGCGAACGTAAGCCATCGCATTGGTCGCACTAGAACCGCCTAAACATTTTCCTCTAGGAATATAAATTTTTCGATCATTGACAAATTCTTGCTGTTCTGTGAAAAAAGCCCAGTCCATTTTACTTCTATTTAATAAACTGTACCAACCAGGAATTTTAGATAAAAAACTCGGTTTTCCCCCAGCTTCTAATAATAAAACAGAATTTTCTTGACTCGTGCTGAGCCTATTAGCAACAACACTTCCAGAAGAACCTGCACCAATAATTATATAATCTACGTTCATTTTTTTCAGTCTAATTCCTAAATTTAATCATTTAATCGACCATCTTTTAAAAAATTGATTGTTTTTAATAATGCTTCAAATAAGATATCAACAATTAAGAATGATTTAATATTGTTTAACTTTTATTTCTGCTCTTAAAATATTACTTTTGTATGCTTAAAGATTTAAAATGAATTCCTACAAAAATCCTCTTGAAGAACGCTACTCAAGTCAGGAAATGCTCTATAATTTCTCACCCAACAATAAGTTTAGAAACTGGAGAAAATTATGGATTGCTCTCGCCGAAATTGAAAAAGATTTAGGACTAGATATTTCCGACGAGCAAATTACACAATTGAAAGAAAACGCGGAGGAAATCGATTACGATAAAGCTGCGGACTACGAAAAGAAGTTTCGTCATGACGTAATGGCGCATGTCCATACTTATGGTGACGCTGCTCCTTTGGCAAAAGGAATTATTCATTTGGGTGCAACTTCTGCTTTTGTAGGAGATAACACCGACTTAATTCAAATGCGAGACGGACTTTTATTGATTAGAAAACAATTAGTAAACGTTATTAAAGATCTGTCAGATTTCGCTATTCAATATAAAGATTTACCCACTTTAGGTTTTACTCATTATCAACCCGCACAATTAACGACTGTTGGAAAACGGGCAACTCTATGGTTGCAGTCTCTAATTTTAGATTTCGAAGAATTAGAATTTTTCTTAGAAACTTTAAGATTTAGAGGAGTAAAAGGAACGACCGGAACTGCCGCAAGTTTTTTAGAGTTATTTGATGGCGATTATTCCAAAGTAAAACATTTAGACAAAGAACTATCGAGTCGTTTTGGTTTTGAAAAGGTGTTTGGAGTTTCGGGACAAACTTACGATCGTAAAATTGATGCAAAAGTAGTAGCCTTGCTTTCTAATATTGCGCAATCTGCGCATAAGTTCAGCAATGATTTAAGATTACTTCAGAACTTAAAAGAAATAGAAGAACCGTTTGAGAAAAGTCAAATTGGATCTTCTGCGATGGCTTACAAAAGAAATCCGATGCGTTCTGAAAGAATCGGAGCCTTGGCAAAATTTGTAATGTCACTTTCTTCTAGTTCCGCGATGGTTGCTTCTACGCAGTGGTTTGAAAGAACTTTGGATGATTCAGCCAATAAAAGATTGACGATTCCACAAGCATTCTTAGCGGTGGATGCGATTCTATTGATCTGGAATAATATCATGAACGGAATTGTGGTATATGAAAATAGAATTCAGAAACATATAATGGATGAACTTCCATTTATGGCGACCGAATATATCATTATGGAAGAAGTGAAATGTGGCGGTGATCGTCAGGAAATTCATGAAATTATCCGCGTGCACTCTATGGAAGCGAGCAAGAAGGTCAAAGAGGAAGGCAAAGAAAATGATTTAATTGCCAGAATCATGAACGATACTTCCCTGAAAATGGATAAATCAAAAATAAGAGAAGTGCTCGACCCCAAAAACTTCCTTGGGTTTGCCCCGATTCAAACGGAGGAGTTTATCGAAAATGAAGTCAATCCAATCTTAGAAAAATACGCTGACCTGATCGGACTAAAAGCCGACCTTAAAGTATAAATTAATAATGCAGTCTTCTTGGCTGCATTTTTTACTTTGTTAAAGTTCTAAATTTTTACAAAGTTTATCAATAAAAGTGAAAATGAAAAAAAGAATCTTCGTAGAAAAAAAAGGAATTTTCGATGTAGAAAGTCCTCAGGTATTTAATGAAATAAAAAATATTGTTCCGAATATTAAAGATGTCATAGTTTATAATGTCTATGATGTTTTCGGCGTTAATGAAGATGATTTTTCAAAAGTCATCAACAATACTTTTGTAGATCCGGTCACCGATATTTTACATCAAGAAATTCCTGCTAAAAGTAATTATTTCGCGACAGAATATTTACCCGGGCAATTTGACCAGCGCGCAGATTCAGCGCAGCAGTGTATCGCTTTATTAACTGCTAATGAAAATAGCGAAGTAAGAAGTGGGAAATTAATCGAATTATTTGGAGTTTCTGAAAGCGATGTAGAAGCGATTAAAAATCATTTGATTAATAAAGTAGAATCGCAAGTAAAAGACTTATCAAAATTTGAGATCCCAGCAGAAGAAAAACCTGATCCAGTGTTGATTCATGGAGGTTTCAACGATTTTTCGCCAGATGAATTAAAAGCATTTTATGATAATCATGGTTTTGCTTTAGATATTGATGATTTAGGTTTCATTCAAACTTATTTTAAATCAGAAGATCGAAATCCAACGGAGACAGAATTGAAAGTTCTAGATACTTATTGGAGTGACCATTGCAGACATACCACCTTTGAAACTGAACTGACTGATATTCAATTTAATGATTCTTTTAAATCCACATTACAGACGATTTTTAATGATTATTTAGAAAAAAGAAAATTCTTAGGCAGAGAATTGAAACCAATTTCACTGATGGATTTGGCGACAGTTTGTGCAAGATATTTCCGCAAGACGGGTAAACTTGAAAATTTGGTTGTTTCCGATGAGATCAATGCCTGTACCATTGAAATCGAAGCAGAATTTGATGGAAAGAAAGAACCTTGGTATCTGTTATTCAAAAATGAAACGCATAATCATCCCACAGAGATTGAACCGTTCGGTGGTGCCTCAACGTGTTTAGGAGGCGCTATTCGTGATCCTTTATCTGGACGTGCTTTTGTGTATCAAGCGATGCGTCTGTCCGGAGCAGCAAATGTTTTGGAACCTATTTCCGAAACTTTACCTGGGAAACTTCCGCAAAGGACGATTACCAAGCAAGCCGCAAATGGTTATTCTTCTTATGGAAATCAAATTGGGCTTGCCACAACTTCTGTTAACGAAATCTACCACGAGGGTTACAAAGCAAAACGAATGGAAGTTGGTTTTGTCGTTGGTGCGGTAAAAAAGGATTGGGTTAAAAGAGAGCAGCCTCAAAATGGAGATATCGTTATTTTATTAGGTGGCGCAACTGGTAGAGATGGAGTAGGCGGCGCAAGTGGAAGTTCGAAAGTACAAGACGAAACCTCGATACATACTTTGTCGACTGAAGTTCAGAAAGGGAATGCAGTCGAGGAACGTAAAATTCAGAGACTCTTTAGAAATCCAGAAGTCACAACTTTAATTAAAAAGTCAAATGATTTTGGTGCAGGCGGAGTTTCGGTTGCAATAGGTGAAATTGCTGATTCACTGGAAATTAACCTCGATATACTGCCTTTAAAGTATGAAGGTTTAAATGGAACTGAACTTGCAATCTCAGAATCTCAGGAAAGAATGGCGGTTATTATTGAAGCGAAAGACAAAAATAAATTCATCAATTTCTGTGAAAAAGAAAATATTAAAGCGGTCGAAGTTGCTAAAGTAACGGATTCAGGTAGAATGCAGATGTTTTGGCAAGGAAATAAAATTGTTGATTTAAGCCGGGAGTTTTTAGACACCAATGGCTGTGCAAAAACTCAAGAGGTGATAGTTTCACATTTGCAACCCATTGAAAATGAAACGATCAAGTTTAGTGAGGAAGCGTTTTTAAAAGTACTTTCAAGCAAAAATGTGGCCTCCCAGAAAGGATTGGCGGAGATGTTCGATGCTTCTGTCGGCGGAACGACCGTTGCGATGCCGTTTGGTGGAAAGCGTCAGTTGACTGAAATGGAAGGAAGTGTACAAACACTGCCTATTTTAAATGCTAAAAATATTGAAACGGTGTCTTTGGCAAGTTGGGGATTTGATGCCGATATATCATCACAAAACTCTCTGGTTGGCGCTGCCAATGCGGTAGTTGAAAGTGTTGCCAAGATTGTTGCCATGGGCGGAGATTACAAAAATATCCGTTTGAGTTTCCAGGAGTATTTTGAGAAGTTAGGAAATCAGCAGGAGAAGTGGGGGAAACCATTGGCTTCTTTGCTCGGTGCATATGATGCGCAAATGAATTTCGAATTGGCTGCAATTGGCGGTAAAGATTCCATGAGTGGAAGTTTCCAGGATATTCACGTTCCACCGACTTTAATTTCTTTTGCTTGTGCGAACGGAGAAAAGAAAAATATCATCTCACCTGAGTTTAAAAAAGCGGGAAATAAATTGTATTTATTTCAACACATTTCGCAAGATAATGGAATGCCGAATTACCAGGATTTAAAACAAATATTTGATTTTATATTTGAAAATTTGAAGTCTAAAAAGATTGTTTCTGTGAAGACTATTAAAGAGGGTGGAGTTGCAGTTGCTTTAGCAAAAATGAGTTTCGGTAATCATCTTGGAGCAGAAATTAAAGTACATGAAGATTTACTTTTAACTAAGAATATTGGAAGTTTAATTATAGAAAGTACGGAAGGTTTAGAAAATGATTTACTTCAAGTGATTGGTGAAGTATCAAATTGTAAATATTTGAAAATGAATAGTTTTGAGTTAAATATCGATAAATTACTTGAAGTATGGACAGGGACTTTTGACGAACTTTTTCCAACGAAAGAACAAACAAAATTGGTTGTTGAAATTGATTCAAAATTGAATTCTATTCAACCACGAACCATTAATATAATGAAGCACGGTGTAGTAACACCGAAAGTATTTGTACCTATTTTTCCAGGAACGAACTGTGAATATGAAACTCAGAATGCCTTTAGAAAAGAAGGTGCTGAAGTTTCGAGTTTGCCTCTAATTAATCTGAATCATCAATTATTAAATCAGAGTTTAGATGCTTGGATTTCGGAAATTAATCAGTCGCAAATTTTAGTTTTATCGGGTGGCTTTTCGGCAGGAGATGAGCCAGATGGTTCTGCAAAATTCATTGTTAATGTTTTGAAAAACGAGAAGATGAAAAATGCAGTTCATCAATTATTGGAACGAGACGGAATGATTCTCGGAATCTGTAATGGTTTCCAAGCCTTGGTAAAATCTGGTTTGTTGCCGTATGGTGAAATCCAAGATTTAAATGCAGATTCACCAACTTTAGCTCATAACGCAATCGGACGACATATTTCTCAAATGGTAGATGTGAAAGTGATCAATGATGATTCTCCTTGGTTAAAAGGTATGAAGGATCAAGTGTTTACGATTCCGATTTCACATGGTGAAGGTCGATTTATGGCTTCCGAACAAGTGATTCAGGAATTGTATGAAAATGGACAAATTGCAACTCAATATATCGATCACGATGGAAATATAGCACATGGAATGCCTTTCAACCCTAATAACTCCTTATTCGGAATTGAAGGAATCACTTCTAAATCCGGGAAGATTTTTGGTAGAATGGGACATCCCGAAAGATTTTCAGAAGGTTTAATGAAGAATATTCCTACTGCTAATTACCATAACATCTTCAAAAATGGAGTTGAATATTTTAAATAAGGTAGGAATAGTAGATATAAGCATTTTTGCTTATATCTATTCATTATTAGTTAAATGACTTATATTTTAATTTATAATTTAACATAATACTATTAGGTATTTGCCTTATATTTTTAGTTTATAAGGATTAATGCTTATATTTGTAACATGATTGCGATTATTACGGGAGATATTATTAATTCTCAAAAATCAGATTCTGAAGTATGGCTTCCAAAGTTGAAAAACTTATTGGAATCATGGTCCTCAACACCTGAAAATTGGGAAGTTTATAGAGGCGACGAATTTCAACTTAAATGTGCTGTTAATGAAGTTTTCCATAAAGCATTGCTTTTAAAATCACTCATCAGAACATTTGAAAATTTAGATGTGCGCTTAGCACTCGGAATCGGAAATGAAGTTTTTCAATCCGAAAAAATAACGGAATCAAATGGTTCTGCTTATGTGAATTCAGGAAGATTACTGACTGAAATAAAATCCCAAGGAAAAACGCTGGCGATCCAAACTGATAATGAGAAAGTCAATAGAGATCTCGGCATTCTTTTTAAATGGGCTTCTATTGATTTCGATAACTGGACCGCCGCTACTGCTCAAATTATCCATCAGTTATTATGTAAACCAGCACTAACTCAAGAAGAACTCGCCAAAGAATTAAATATTTCGCAATCTTCAGTAAGCCAAAGAGTTAAACGAGCCAATTTTGATCTGTTACAAGAGACCGACCAATTTTTTAGAAAAAAAATCGCAGAATTATAAATGATTTTTATCCCGCTCATATTAGCCCATTTATTAGGAGATTTTATTCTTCAACCTAATTCTTGGGTTGTTAATAAAGAGAAGAAAAAGGCTGCCAGCATCTATTTATACATTCATATTTTGTTGCATGCAATTCTGGCACTCGTATTTTTGTGGGATATTAATCTGTGGTGGATTGCCTTATTGATCGGAATTACTCACTTTCTCATTGATTGGTCAAAACTACATTTTCAGAATACGAAAACGAAAAGAACCTGGTTTTTTGTTGATCAAATCGCACATATACTAGTAATTGCTGCAATCTCGATTTTCTATTTTCCATTTTTCAGAATAGATGACTTCTTTAATCACAAGAATTTACAATTAGTTACAGCCATCATATTTCTCACGGTTCCATCTTCCATCTTAATCAAAACCGTAATTTCAATCTGGACTCCTGTAAATGCTGAACATGACAAACTACAAACAGATTCTCTCGTAAACGCCGGAAAATATATTGGTATTCTTGAACGTTTATTGGTTTTTGTCTTCATTCTGGTTAACCATTGGGAAGGAGTGGGCTTCATGATCGCAGCAAAATCGGTATTTAGGTTCAGTGATTTGGCAGAAGCAAAACAGAGAAAACTGACTGAATATGTTTTAATCGGGACCTTGTTAAGTTTCGGCTTGGCAGTTATTACAGGCATTTTAGTAAAAATTTAATAGAAAGTAAAATTTAATAAAAAGTACAAATGACAAAAGGAGCAATGCTTTATGAAGGAAAGGCAAAGCAGGTTTTTGAAACAGATCATCCAAATGAGGTGGTTGTCCGTTTTAAAGATGATGCAACCGCTTTTAATGCACAGAAAAAAGGAAATTTCGATCTCAAAGGAGAAATGAATAATGCTATTACTACGCTGATTTTTGAATATTTAAATACGAAGGGAATCCCAACGCATTTTATTGAAAAACTAGACGAAAGAGAACAACTGGTCAAAAAGGTAAATATTATTCCCTTAGAAGTAATCGTACGAAATTACTCTGCTGGAAGTATGGCTCAAAGATTAGGAGTGGAGGAAGGAATAAAATCTCCTGTAACGATTTTCGAAATCTGCTATAAGCGAGATGATCTTGGAGATCCTTTAATTAATGATCATCACGCCGTTTTTCTAGGTGCAGCAACCTACGAGGAATTGGATGAAATGTATAAATTGACTTCTGATATTAATGATATTTTGATTGAACTTTTTGATCAAATGAATATCATACTGGTTGATTTCAAGATTGAACTTGGAAAAGATTCCAAGGGGAAAATTATTCTGGCAGATGAAATTTCACCAGATACTTGCCGACTTTGGGATAAAGATACGATGAAGAAACTCGACAAAGACCGCTTTAGACGCGATTTGGGTGAAGTGACGGAAGCGTATGTAGAAATTTATGAACGATTGAAAAAAGTTTTAAACAAATAAAAACCTTACTCTCTCTCCATCGGAGAGGGTTAGGGTGAGGATAAAAATGAAAGATTTACAACAACATAGAGAAGATTATTTAAACCAATTTAAAAAAAATACGTACGGACGAAATCTGCTTAAAACAGATGATCCATTTGATGCGCCTTCTGAGGAATGTGGTATTTTTGGGCTTTATTCCGACAACGATGTCGATACTTTTTCACTTTCACAGTTCGGACTGTTCGCCCTACAGCATCGCGGTCAGGAAGCGTGTGGGATTTCTGTAATGAAAGATGGAAAAATCTTTAATATTAAAGATGAAGGTTTGGTTCTCGACGTTTACAAAGAGATCCGTAATCCGGAAACCTTTATGGGGAATTCTGCCATCGGACATACAAGATATACGACTGCCGGAGATAAAAAGAAATATAATTTTCAACCCTTTTTTGCCAAGAATGAGTATGATCAAACCATTCTGTCAATTGCTCATAATGGAAATTTAACCAATGCAGCTGCCTTGAAAAAAGAACTGGAAGCAGAAGGAGTAGTGTTTAGAGCAACTTCAGATTCTGAAGTGATTTTAAGATTAATCCAGAAGCATTTAGATCTAGGTTTGCGAGCAGCCATTAAAACGACGATGGAAAAAATTGAGGGTGCGTATTCTGTGGTTGGAATGACTCGAAATAAGTTCTTCGCCTTCCGTGATTTTCATGGAATTCGTCCGCTAGTTTTAGGAGCAATGGATGAGAAAACGTATGTCGTAGCGTCAGAATCGGTCGCCTTAGATGCCGTTGGAGCACAATATATTCGCGATGTTTTACCAGGCGAAATCATTTATACCAATGAAAATGAAACTGGTTTACAAAGTTTCATGGCCAAGGAAAATTGTGAGAAACGAACCTGCGCTTTCGAATATATTTATTTTGCTCGTCCAGATTCTATAATGGAAGGACTCAACGTTCACGAAATTCGTGAAAAGTCTGGCATGAAGATTTGGGAGCAAGCGCCCGTAGAAGCAGATATTGTTATTGGAGTTCCGGATTCTGGAGTTCCGGCGGCGATTGGATTTTCGATTGCGTCCGGCATTCCTTTTCGCCCGGTTTTAATTAAGAATAGATATATCGGCAGAAGTTTCATCGTTCCGACCCAGGAAATGCGCGAGCGAATTGTCAATCTTAAACTCAATCCGATTATTTCTGAAATTAAAGGAAAGAGAGTTGTGATCATCGATGATTCGATTGTTCGCGGGACAACTTCTAAAAGATTAGTGAAAATACTTAAAGATGCTGGTGTGAAAGAAATTCACTTTAGAAGTGTATCGCCGCCGATCATTGCACCTTGTTATCTAGGAATTGACACGCCGGTGAAAGATGATTTAATCGCCGCAAACATGACCGTGGAAGAGCTTCGGGTTTATCTTGGCGTAGATACGCTGGAGTTTCTGAGTATGGAAAATCTTAAAAATATATTAGGAAGTTCTGATCATTGTTTTGGTTGCTTTACGGAGATATATCCCGTTCCGGCGGGACCATGTCCTGATTATACAGACGAATAAAAAAAGAAAGGTTGAGAATATTCTCAACCTTTCTTACTATATATATGAGGTGTGTTTTATTAGAATTTGTAAGCCAATCCAACTTGGAATACGTTATTTCTAACAGCATCTGATCCACTTGGTCTGTCTTTCAAAATGTCAGTTAAACCTGCAACATATCTTGCAGTTACACCGATTTGAGGCGTGAAGTAATAACCAGCACCTAAACCTAACCCGAAGTTAAATCCATTCAAATCATCTTTGTAGTTAGAAGATTCGTTAATCGTACTGTTATTGGTCTCGTTAGTGTATTTGTTTTTTGCGCTAACTAGTAATCCTAATTCTGGACCTGCTTCTAAGTATAAACCTGGAGTCGCATTATATTGGAACATTACAGGGACTGTAATATAATCTAGATGTCTAGACCTAGCGTAAGTTGTTCCTAATATTGTTTGATTGTATTTTTCCCCCATTTGAGAATACATCAATTCTGGTTGGATGCTAAAGTTTTCCGCTAAAGGAGCATTCATAAATACACCTGCGTTAAACCCGATTTTTGATCCTTGGTCGCTTAGTGAAGCATCATCTGATAACGAAGATACGTTCATTCCTGCTTTAACTCCGAATTGTTGTGCAAATGCTAATGAACTCATCACTACTGCTGCACTTAAAAATAATTTTTTCATAATCTTAAATTTTTCTAATTAATTTTCAGTTTTTAATAATCTGAATTTTTGACTCTAATAAATTTAATTTCCTCTAAATTCTCAAAAGCCTAAATCCCAATTACTATCACATTTTTTATTTTGTTTTACACGTCAGTACTCTCAAATGCTATGCCAAAACGAGAGATAAACTAAAAAAATTAAACAATGGTTTAAATAGTGTTATTTGTATTTAACTGAATATCAATGGTTTAAAATATACAACAGCAAGTATATTACACTTAAAGACACAATTCAGAGTTGCAAAAGAAGCGTGCTTTTAAGACAGTTTTTGATAGTATTTCAAAGATTCTTTGATGATATTTGAGTCAATTGAGCAATCAAATATCGATTTGCCGATTGCCGTAAGCAGAGAAAAGTTAATATTTCCGAAAGAATTCTTTTTATCATTTTTCATCAGATTCAGTATTTCTTCCGTAGAGAATGCACTGATATCAATGACAGGAAAGAACTTTTGAATATGGAAAACAACTTCTTCGGCCACATTTTCCGAAATTAAAGCTTGTAAGTAAGAAATTCTGGTTTCGCAAATCATCCCAAGCGCCACCGCTTCGCCATGCATTATAGGTTTTTCTTTTAGCAGAAATAAACTTTCTATTGCATGACCGACCGTATGTCCGAAGTTTAAGGTTTTCCGAATATTTTGCTCCGTAAAATCTTGCTCAACCACATTCTGCTTAATATTCATCGTAGTTTCAATGAAAGGAAAAATATTTTCGGGAGTTAATTCTTTACTAGAAATTAGATCGTTCCAATGTTTCTCGTCGGTGATCAATCCATGTTTCAACATTTCTGCAAAACCACTTCGCAGTTCTTCAAATGGTAAAGTATTCAGGAATTCAGGATAAACAAAAATCTCTTCTGGTTGTGCAAATGTTCCAATAATATTCTTTAAAAATTGATGATCGATTCCCGTTTTACCGCCGATAGAAGCATCGCACATTCCTAATAACGTGGTTGGAATATTTATAAAGTTAATTCCTCTCTTATAAGTAGACGCGATAAATCCACCCAGATCGGTGATCACACCGCCACCTAAATTAATCATTAAGGCTTTTCGATCGGTTTGAAATTCGCTTAAAATCTCCCAAAGTTGACTGGCAGTTTCCAGCGTCTTCATTTCTTCGCCCGCTTCAATTTCAATAATTTCAAAAGGAATTTCTGTATCCAAATTTCCTAATAAGGTCGGAAGACAATGTTCATGTGTATTTTCATCAACTAAAATTAAGAGTTGTGTTGGATTTAATACCGTTAGAAACTCATTGAGTTGAGAGAAATCTTGATCTAAAAAAGTTATCATTAGTGCTGAAATTTATTACAAAATTAAACTTTAATTTTAGTGGTAACAATTCAGAGAGTATTATTAAATTTGCGGAACTTTAAAACCTATCATGAGCATTTTCGATAACACCCAAATTGCCTTTGCAGACAAAACTGATTCTCAACTGAAGAAAGCGTTTTGGATGTTCAAAGCCATTGAACAACCTCTGCTGACGAACGTGGGAATTTCTGCGCTCAACTTTACCATAAAGAACAATGTACCCTTCGTTACAAGTATTGTGAAGCAGACTTTATTCGAGCAATTTTGCGGTGGCGAAACTCGCGAAGAAAGTATGAAAGTGGTGAAGAAAATGTTTAAGCATCATGTCGGAAGTATTTTCGATTACGCTATTGAAGGAAAAGCAGAAGAAAAAGTCTTTGACGATACCTGTGAAGAAATAAAGCAAAACATTAAGTTTGCCGAAGGAAATCCGGCGATTCCATTTGTAGTTTTCAAACCAACGGCTTTCGGAAGAATCGAAATATATGAAGAGGTTGGGAAAAAAGTTGAATTAACTACGTCTCAAAAAGACGAGTGGGCGAGGATTGTAAATAGATATGAAGAAGTTTGCCAAATGGCGTTCGATCGAAATGTTGTTTTGATGATCGATGCGGAAGAATCGTGGATGCAAGATTCCACCGATGACTTGGTTAATGAAATGATGGAAAGGTTTAATAAAGAAAAAGCCATTATCTGGAATACGCTTCAAATGTACCGCACCGGCAGACTAAAATACCTGGCCGACGATTTGGCAAGAGCGAAAGAGAGAAACTACTTCCTCGGTTATAAATTTGTGCGTGGCGCATATATGGAAAAGGAAAGAGCGCGTGCAGCAGCCATGGATTATCCAGATCCTATTCAGCCAACGAAGCAAGCTTCAGATGATAACTTTAATGCAGCAATCGATTTTGTGTTAGATAATTTAGATACGGTTTCGGGCTTCTTTGGAACGCACAACGAGAAATCCACCGAATTGGTGATGGACAAAATGAAAGCAAGAGGATTGGCTAATGATCATCGTCAAATTCATTTTGGACAATTGTACGGCATGAGCGATAATATAACGTTTTTCCTCGGGGCAGAAAAATACAATGTCTGCAAATATCTTCCGTACGGCCCAGTCAAAGATGTGGTTCCCTATTTGACTAGGAGAGCACAAGAAAATACTTCTGTTGCTGGACAAACCGGACGTGAATTGGCCTTAATTCAAAAAGAGTTAGACAGACGAAAAGGCAGATAAACGTCATTTTTAAGAAAAATAATAAAATAGAAACGGGCTTTTGCCCGTTTTTTTATTTAAAGAATTCTGTTCGGTTTAGCCGAAATATATTTCTAAATTTGTAAATCTGACCTTAGCACAACAGCATACCACCAAATCATTTCCTCACATTGAGTTACGCCCAAGTCATTCTTCCCTTAAATTTAAAAGGAACTTTTACCTATAAAGTTCCAGATGAATTCGTAAATACTATTCAAATAGGAATGCGGGTTTTAGTGTCTTTTGGGGGAAAGAAAATTTATACGGGAATTGTTTTTGAATTGCACGATCAAGAACCTGAAACCTTTGTACCGAAAGACATCATCAATTTACTCGATGATTTTCCGATTTTACCACCTGAACAGATTCAATTTTGGAATTGGCTTTCCGATTACTATATGTGCAATTTGGGTGAAATTTATCGTTTTTCTTTTCCAGGTTCGTTAAAGTTAGAAAGTGAAACTTATTTAAAGTTGAAGCCCAATATCGTCGTAGATTTCGAGAATTTAGATGTTAATGAAATGTATCTCATTCAGGCCTTGGAAGTTCGGCAACTCATTAATTTAACTGAAATTGAAGCGTTCATCACCAAGAAAGATATTGTCAAAACCATCAAATCTTTAATCGATTTACAGTATATCGAAATTGATGAGAAAATCGCTGAAAAGTACAAGGCCAAAGAAGTTGCCTTTTTAAAAATTAATGAAGAAAGAGTTAAGAATTCTCTTTTGCCAGAAATTCTTTTATCCTTGAAGCGTTCGCCGAAACAGCAAGAGTTATTTCTTTTAATTCTCGAAAAGCAAACTGAACATCCAGAAAAACCGATCAAAAAATCAGCAATTTTTGAAGAAGGAAATTATGCGCAGGCCCAGTTAAAGTCTTTGATTGAAAAAGAATTAGTGCAAGAGTATTATCTACAAAAAGACCGCATCGAAACATATCAAGGTGAGACGGAAGAGTTGGAGCAGTTGAATGAAATTCAGCTTCAGGCAAAAACTGAAATTGATGGAGCCTTTAAGGAAGGAAAAAATGTTCTTTTACATGGCGTTACTTCTTCGGGCAAAACCCATCTTTATTTAGAAAAGATCGAAGAAACCGTCGCAGCAGGAAAAAACGTTTTATTTTTATTGCCAGAAATTTCTTTGACGAAGCAAATAGTTCAACGTTTAGAAAAAAACTACGGTAAACAATTAGGATTTTACCATCAGAAACTCACAGATTTTGAAAGGGTAGAAGTTTGGAGACGGATTAAGAATAATGATATTAGAATCCTTATCGGAACTCGAAACGCTTTGTTTTTACCTTTCGAAAATCTAGGTTTAATCGTCGTTGATGAAGAGCATGATTCCAGCTATAAACCTCGAGAAATTTCTCCTTTTTTTAATGCAAAAGATGCTGCGCAATTATTAGCGAAGTTCTATAACGCTCCTGTTATCTTAGGTTCTGCGACGCCATCCGTAGAAACGTATTACGCCGCTAAAAAAGGAAAACTCAAATATATTTATTTAGCAGAACGCTTTGGTAATGTAAAAATTCCAGAATTTGAGTTGATCAATTTTAAAGAAGCACAAGACACTAAAAAATTAGTAGGAAGTTTTTCCTTGCAATTGATTGGTGAAATTCAGAAGGAACTTGATCAGAAGAAGCAGACGATGATCTTGCATAATCGCCGCGGATATTCTAACGTCATCGAATGTGAAACTTGTGGTTATGTCAACTATTGTTCGAATTGTGACGTGGTAATGACCTATCATAAATTCGCTAATGAAATGAAATGTCATTATTGCGGACAAAAAGCGTCCAAACCGAAAACATGTCCAAAATGCCATTCGGAGAATTTAAACGTAAGAGGCGTTGGTGTAGAACAAATTCATGAAGAAGTTTCCAAAATATTTCCTGAGGCGGAAGTTGATCGAATGGATGTAGATTCGATGCGTCGAAAATTCGCGTACGAGAAATTATATGAAAAAATAGAAGAAGGAGAAACTGATATTGTGGTTGGTACTCAGATGATTTCTAAAGGATTGGACTTTGATAATATAGAATTAGTCGCCATTCCGAAAGCGGATTCCTTATTATATGTGCAGGATTTTCGGGCAGAAGAAAGAGCCTTTCAATTGATCACTCAAGTTTCAGGTCGAGCCGGTAGAATTTCTGGGAATGGTAAAGTTTTAATTCAAACTTATAATCCACAGCATTCTATTTTCCAATTACTTAAAGATAATGCGACTGAAGAAATATATGAGCATTTGTTAGTAGAGCGAAAGAAATTTTTATATCCTCCGTTTGTAAAATTGATCATGATCGAATTGAAACATCGACGCGAAGATAAAGTCAATCGTGCTTCGCAGTTTTTAGGATCTATTCTGCGAAAATATTTGCCAGAAGAATGTATTTTAGGACCGGAAAAGTCACCAATCGGAAAACTGAATTTGATGTATCAATATCAGTTGTTATTAAAACTGCCACGTGGGAAAAAATACGAAACGTATAAAAATTTAGTCAGCGAAAGTTTATCGGAATTTGATGAGATCACGGCGTACACATCCATAAAAAAGGTGATTTATGTTGACTTTTAACAAAGTTTAACAACTTTTATTAGCAATTTACATTGGGTAATTGTCTGTGCCTCAACAATTATTTATACTTTTGAGCGTTTCTAAGATGCTTGCTTATCTAAGGCAACATTTTAACAGAACACTAAATCGATAATCAAATAATAAAATTAAATGATTAACATCAAAAAACTCTTGATCTCCGGTGCCTTTGCAGTTTCTGCTTTTGCATTTGGACAAGGAACTTTTGCTTCCGCTAATTATCCTCAATCTTACGAAAATCAACTTTCTAATAATGCCAAAGAGACTGGCGAAAAACTTCTAAGAGCTAAAGAACTCGTCGATATTAAACTGAACTCCATGATGAGTGATCCTGTTTTGCGAAATGCAAACTGGGGTTTTGTAGTTTATGATCCGAAGACGAAAAAAATCATTAGTTCTTATAATGAAAATGCGTCGCTTGTTCCCGCATCAACTACAAAGTTACTGACCACAGAAACTGCCATGAATCTTTTGGGCGAAAAATTTAAATGGGTAACTCAATTAGAGTATTCTGGTGCGATTGATGAAAACGGAACTCTTGAAGGAAACTTATACATCGTCGGAAGTGGCGATCCTTCTTTAGGAACCAATAAAGCCGGCGCTTATTCTTACCGACAGATTATTTCTGATTTTATCGCTGCGACTAAAGATAAAGGAATCAAAAAAATTAATGGAGATATTATTATCCAGACGGCTGTTTTTAAATTAAATAAATCGCAGTCTTTGCCAGAGAATATTGTTTGGTTAGAAAATGGGAGTTACTATTTGCCAGCAGGTACAACACTAGAAGTTAATCCAGCCAACGAAAAATTAATTGCGAAGAAAGCAAATCCATTTTCTGACAATAAAAATTACTACTACATCTCGCCATATATTAAGCAGATGGTTTATGCCGATCAATTTGACGGTTCGTTTCTAACAACGAAACTTCCTGATGCGCCTGCATATTTAGCCAATAACTTAAGAGCGACAATGTTGAAAAGTAGTTTACCAATTACCGGAAAAGTAATCACTAAAATGGTCGAAAAAGACCCGGAAAAGCGAGAAGTAATTACGGCATATCAATCACCGACTTTGGCCGAAATCGTATTGTATACCAATCAACATAGCGATAACGCTTTGGCAGAAGCCACTTTAAGAATGGTTGGATTCCAAAAGCTGGGAGATCAAACTTTAGAAGCAGGTCGAAGTGCCGTAGTTTCACATTTAAAGTCAGTTGGATTTGAAACGGAAGGTTTAAATTATTTCGATGGAAGTGGACTTTCCCGCAGTAATGTGGTGACACCAATTTCACAAGTAAAATTTTTAACCAGTTTGATGAATGAAAAGTATTACAAATCATTTTTTGAAAGTTTACCGATTGGTGGACAAACGGGGACTTTAAAAAGAATGTTTAATACGAACGGAAACGGACAAATATTTGCAAAGACAGGAACATTAAATAAAGTAAAAACTTTAGCAGGATATATGAAAACGAATTCTGGCAAAACTTTAGTTTTCTCTTTGCTGATTAATAATTACGCTGGATCTGTGGATCAAGTTAAAAGCAAAATGGAGCAAATTCTTGAACCGGCTTTGCATCTTTAAATAAATCTCTAGAAACTTAATAGATGAACCTTTCAATTTTTATTGAAAGGTTTTTTTATATTTTCTAAAAGAATATTATAACCCACACTTATTAACTGGAAAATAACTATAATATAAAAGTGCTCTCGATGAGGGCATTTTTTCTTAAATTAGCATTTCAAAATACAAAAATATGATTTCTACCAATTTTCTGGAAAACTTAGAGAGCCAACTTCAAAATATTAAAGATGACGGCTTGTTCAAAACCGAGCGAATCATCACTTCACCGCAATCTGCTGTGATCGAAGCGAACGGAAAAACTCTTTTAAACTTCTGTGCAAATAACTATCTAGGTTTGTCGAACAACAAAGAAGTGATGAAAGCATCCCAAGATACGATTGAAAGTCACGGATATGGAATGTCTTCGGTGCGGTTCATCTGTGGAACTCAAGATATTCACAAAGAATTAGAGGCAAAGATTTCTAAGTTTGTTGGCTTAGAAGACACGATTCTTTACGCTGCTTGTTTTGATGCAAATGGTGGAGTATTCGAACCTTTGTTCACAGACCAAGATGCAATTATTTCAGATGAATTAAACCACGCTTCTATTATTGATGGCGTACGTTTGTGTAAAGCCGCGCGATACCGTTACAAAAATAATAATATGGCAGATCTGGAAGAGCAGTTAATTGAGGCTTCCAAAAAAGAACATCGATTTAGAATTATCGTGACAGACGGTGTTTTCTCTATGGATGGAATTGTAGCCGATTTAAAAGGTCTTTGCGATTTAGCAGATAAGTACGATTGTTTGGTTATGGTAGATGATTCTCACGCAACAGGATTCATCGGTAAAACCGGACGAGGAACTCACGAAGCTAATGACGTTATGGGTAGAGTAGATATCATTACGTCAACCCTGGGAAAAGCTTTAGGTGGTGCGCTTGGTGGATTTACTTCGGGTAAGAAAGAAATCATTGATATGTTGAGACAGCGTTCTAGACCATACTTATTTTCGAATTCATTAGCGCCCGGAATTGTTGGTGCTGCGATTAAAGTTTTAGATATGATTTCTGACGATACTACGTTGAGAGATCAAGTAATGGAAAACGCAGAATACTTTCGAAAAGAAATGAAAGCCAAAGGATTTGATATTCCTGATGGAGACGCTGCGATTGTGCCTGTGATGTTGTACGACGCACCATTAGCCCAAAAAATGGCAGAACACTTAATGGATGAAGGAATTTACGTTATCGGATTTTTCTTCCCAGTAGTGCCAAAAGGAAAAGCAAGAATCAGAGTGCAACTTTCTTCGGCGCATACCAGAGAACATTTAGATAAAGCAATTGCGGCTTTCGAAAAAGTAGGAAAAGATTTAGGTGTGCTCTAATTGTATGAACCTTAGATATTTTCTTTTCATAATAATCTTCTCGGTCGTGTCTTGTGCTCCTGCGAAAGTGAATCAATACATCAAAGTAGACAAGGTTCAAATAAGAGATGGAAAATGGAAAGAGAATGTTTCAACTGAGCACGGAGATTTAGTTTCAATAGGAAAGTACAGAAAAGGCAATAAAGTTGGCGTTTGGCGTAGTACACTAGAGAATAATATTTATCAAAAAGAAAGATATCGGAAAACTTTTATCAAAACAAAATTTTATCATCCGAATGGTAAGATTAAAATAAAAGGACAATCAACTACTGAAATTACTGATGATTACATCCACTGGTTTTATACCGGTGATTGGAAACATTACGACGAAAACGGAAAAATGATTTATATTAAAAAGTATATTAAAAGGAAACCATCGGACAGCATTTCTGTTCAAAGAAACACTTTAAGATAAAAATAACCTTTAAGAAAGTTAAGCATGTTTAGTCTAAATTAATTTCCGAACATATATTTAAAGCCTTCCTTACTGGAAGGCTTTTTAGTTACAAAAGTTTTTGAAGCAATTAAAAATAAGTAAGTTCGCAAGTCATTAAATATTTTTTATGTTCAGTAAGCACGAGGCACAGCAAATTAGAAAAGAATTCTGGATCGCTTTTGGAAAAAGTTTTCCGCGAAAGTGGATTTTATACAATACAAAAATTAAAGATTTCTCTTTTAAATTTAATGCGGATCCAAAAAAAGCCGAAGTTTCTTTAGATATAGAAATGGCTGACGAGCTTTTCAGGAATGCTTACTTCGAAAAAATGTGGTCGCTGGAATCTTTGTTAGAAGAAGAAGTTGGCCCAGTTCAGAAAGATGAATTTTACACTTTAGAAAACGGAAAAGTAATTGCTCGTTTTTGGATGACAAAAGAAAATGTTTCTATTTATAACAAAAATACATGGCGCGAAATTTTCGAGTTTTTCGTAGAAAAAATGGATGGTTTTGAACGTGTTTTCTACGAATATGAAGACTTTATAAAAGATGTTTAATTATTGAACGATTTTAATTTACTCGAACTTTCTTTTTCGCCACCAATAGAAAAGTCCGCCTAAAAGTCCAATTATTACCAAAGGAACTAATAAATTAATCCATTGCCAATACGTTCTTTCTTCATCTATTTTTTGTCGGTCTAATAACCTCGCTTCGATATTTCGATTTCTTAATTCCATTAAATTTGCATCATCCAAAAGGAAATCTAGAGCATTTCGCAGAAACTGCTCATTGCCGTACGCCTGTTTAGTCAACAGATCTTCACCTAGCGGAAGCGCGTTTCCTTTATAGATTTGATTTCTCCCTACATCTCCATCAGCGATAATGATCATTTTATTATCAGAACTTTCCGCTTTGAAGTTGGGATAAATTTTTCGCTCACTTCGGGTTGCGTACGCCGACTTGAATTTACCTTGTAAACTCACGGCGAAAATTTTCGGGGTTGTTGGTCTATCAAATTCACTCAAAGAATCGGTGCGTACAATTTCTGCTAAAGCAACATAATCCGGAACTTGTTTAATGTTGGTTCTTTCACTGGATTCAAATAAAACTTTAGTTTTGATATTTTTCCGTCCAAGTGTATCAATCGACGTAGGAAATTCAAATTTAACGGGATTAATATTTTTTGTAATTGGATTTTTACTTTCTGCGATTCCTAAGGGAAAATACGGCCACAAAAAACTACTGTATTGCGGATTTCCTGCGACTTCTCCTGACACAATTCTAAGAAGGGCAGATTTCTTCATATCCTTTACTAAAGCTGAGTTCAGCCGAATTCCATAATTAAAAAAGAAATCTGTTAGATTACTTTCGATTGGATACGCCATTATTTTTTTGGACTGGTAAAGAGAATCCATTTCTGCATTTACGGCATCAATCATCCAAAGCGTTTTGCCACCGTTCATAATATATTGATCCAGAATTACTTTTTCATTTTCGGTAAAAGGTTTTCTGGGTTTTGCAATCACCAACGCATCCATGTATTGAAGTTGCGGTACATCTGTGTAAGTCAATTCGGTTTGATTTTGCGGAATAATTGGGCCGGCGTTGTAATTTTCCAAGGCCATTTCCATAAAACCTTGAAATTCCTCTGGGCGAAGTTCATCCTGGTTGATTAATATCCCGACATTTTTTTTGCGCTCGGCAGTGATTGATTTAATACTTGAAATAAAATTATATTCTAAATTCTCGATCGATCTGCTCAACTGTTCCGAGGCCTCAATTCCGGTTTGATTTATAATTAAAGGAATCGAAGTTCCGGTCGAATTATATTTAAGCACAGCATACGGAAATATAACGATTTCGGAAATCCTGCCTTCTTTCATATCCGGCAAAATCGAGGGTTGCATTCCCATCGCTTCCAGCGTGTCTTTCGACATTTTTGTTTTTAGAGGATCGACAAATTTATAATCAATTTTTGAATTGACTTTTCTAAATTCTTCGAGCATAAATTTTGTTTCGTTCTGCAACTGACGAAAATCTGCAGGGAAATCACCTTCCAAATAAACTTCGAACGTCAAAGGTTTTTGAACGGATTCTAAAACTTTAATTGTAGCATCTGAAAGGGTATATCTTTTCTCTTGTGTTAAATCGAAACGTTTTGAGAAAATTCCAAAAGTCCCCAACATTAAGAGAAGGAAAAGAATAATATAGATGAGGTTTTTTTTGTTCATTTTTTACAACGATGAAATTTACTTTTTCTTTTCAACTGAAAGTTTGGCTAGAAATAGACAAATACCAATTACTAATATAAAATAAAAGATATCTCGTGTATCAATTAATCCTCGCGTAAAAGCTAGAAAATGTTGATAAAATCCTATATTTGAAAGAACGTAATCTGCTCCACCGAGCAATTTATAACTGGCTAACTGTTCAATTCCGAAATAGAAAAAGAAAGATAAAAATACGCCGATCAAATAAGCCATAATTTGGTTTTGGGAAAGCGATGAAGCCAAAATTCCAACAGCGGAAAAAGCCGCAATCAAAATAATTAA
>JBBSRZ010000036.1:0-23759 GCA_038242555.1 Flavobacteriales bacterium
TTGCGGCAATTACGGTACCGGTGCTTTGTGACTTTATTATCGTGTCCTTTTTTGGCAATTCGGCACTGTACGAAGTATTACAAGGCAACACAGAATTTGCCCAACTGGCAATCGAAAGTCCTGAACATGGCTGGTATGCACTTTTAGGAATGTTCCCTGCACCCATGTTCTTGATCGCTCTTGCCACGTTTTCAGGATTGTTGTTTTACATTACCAGTGCCAACTCAGGTGCAATGGTAATGTCTAATTTTTCAGCATCGATTCCTGATCCCAGTGAGGATGGTCCTAAATGGTTACGAATATTTTGGGCGATACTAACGGCAGTGCTGACCATTTCTATGCTTCTGGCTGGCGGCGTTATTACAATGGAATATGCTACGCTAATCTTTGCGCTTCCGGTAACTGTTATTGCGTACTTGGTCATGTTTTCATTTTATAAAGCATTACGGATAGAGCGTGCAGAACAAGAAGGAAAAGTGATTCGCCATCCCACAATTACTCCAAGTGGTGGTCATATTCCCCAGCGTTCCTGGAAGCAGCGCCTTGGACAAATGCTTACTTTTTCCTCAAAAAAAGAAGGAGTGCACTATTTAGAGCGCGTGATTCGCCCTGCTCTTGATGACGTGGCGGCGGAATTTAGGGGTCAGGGTTATGATGCCGAGCGTCAGAATGCCGACCACGATGATAGCATCTCAACCATCGATCCTACTCGCCCTTCGGGACCTCTACTAAGGGTGTCGACTGACAGTGTGCATGATTTTTATTATCAGGTGGCTATGGTGGAGACACCAATACCGACCTTTAGCGGAAAAATGGCGTCGGATACCGATGTTTATTATCGCCTTGAAGTCACTACCCAAACCGGAGCAGGTGGCTACGATTTAATGGGATTGAGCCGTCAGCAGGTGATTGATGATGTACTGGAACAATATGAGGCGTATATTACCTATATAAGCGCGGCACGAGACGAAGAGGAATGAAGCCATTTATATTTCTCAAGGTTAAAAATTTTGACAAGGTCTTAAAAATGGATACTTCATTTTAAGAAGTCATCTTTCCATTTAAAATTTTTATTTTTACTAAGTCAAAAAAAATCTATTTATCAAAATGAACTCACTAGCAAAACCCACTGTCTACACCATCGGTCATTCTACCAGAACGATCGAAGAATTTCTGGAGTTGTTATTTTCATTTAATATTAAAGTGTTGGCAGATATTCGCAAAATGCCGGGATCTCGAAAGTTTCCGCAATTCGATCAGGATGCATTAAAGAAAACTTTGGCCGAAAATGGGATCGAATATATTTACCTCGAAGACTTAGGTGGACGAAGAAAAGTTTCTTCAACATCAAAAAATACGACTTGGCGAAATAAATCTTTTCAAGCCTACGCCGATTATATGGAAACGGAAGATTTTGCAAATGGTGCCGCACAACTCGCAAAATTAGCCTTGGACCAACCAACTACGATGATGTGTTCTGAAGCAGTTTGGTGGCGTTGCCATCGTTCTATGGTTTCAGATTATTTCAAAGCAAAAGGTTGGGAAGTGCTACACATCATGGCTTTGGGAAAAGTAACCGAACATCCTTATACTTCTCCTGCGAGAGTGGTGGGTGATGAGGTCGTTTATACTGAAGAAAATTAACCTTGTCAAGGTTTAAAAACTTGACAAGGTTCCAAAATTGAAACTTTTAAACTTCAAAATAATAGATCATGGATAAGAAATTTAAAATAGGTGATAAAGTAAGTTGGAATTCCGAAGCAGGAAAAGTCTCGGGAACAATCATTAAAGTCCACACGAAAGATTTTGATTACAAAGGATACACGCACCATGCAAAAGAAGATGATCCGCAGTACGAAATAAAAAGCAGTAAAACCGATCACATTGCCGCGCACAAAGGTTCTGCGTTGACCAAAGAGAAATAAAACTGATAGTAGTAGTAGTTACCAATATATAAAAAAACTTCAAAATCCACATGGTTTTGATAGAAATACCGAAATTTGCACCAGTACTAAATCTATTTAATGATGTCTTCGATTTTTCAAAACGTTCTGCTGCAAAAAATCATTTTCTTTCTTCTGGTTATATTTTGTCTCTCTCCTTTTGCATCTCCCCGATAGCCTTGGCTTTAGGAATCGCCTTCACGATTATTATTGGTAATCCTTACGAGCATCAGCTTCATCGCTATATTACACTTCTCTTACAAATATCGATTGTAGGATTGGGTTTTGGCTTACAATTAAACGAAGCACTTAACGCTGGACGAACCGGAATAACACTCACCATCATGAGCATAATTACCGTGATGGTTCTCGGGTATTTCCTGGGCAAATTATTAAAAATTGAACGACCTCTATCTTACCTCATCTCAATTGGAACGGCAATCTGCGGTGGAAGTGCCATCGCTGCCGTAAGTCCGATTATTAAACCAAGCACAAAACAGATTTCTCTAGCGCTCGCTATTATTTTTACCTTAAATTCTGTCGCTCTGTTTATTTATCCACCACTCGGACATTTATTCAATATGACGCAGGAACAATTCGGTTTATGGTGCGCCATCGGGATTCACGATACAAGTTCTGTGGTTGGGGCAGCGAGTAAATTTGGAGACACTGCATTGAGAGTTGCAACGACCGTAAAATTATCCCGTGCGCTCTGGATTATTCCAATGTCTATTCTGACGATCGCTCTTTTCAAAACGAAGGGCGCAAAAGTCAAGATTCCCTGGTTCATCGGTTATTTTATTATTGCAATTTTATTACACACTTACTTTCCCATTTTTGATGGATTTAGTTCTATCGTCACAATTGCAGCAAAATCAGGGTTAAATTTAACCTTATTCTTTATCGGCTCTACGATTTCAATCGAAACCCTTAAAACAATCAGTTGGAAACCTTTATTTCTAGCCGTTGTTCTTTGGATAGTTATTAGTGTCGGAAGTTTGTTAATGATTCTTTAGTTTACTTTTGAAATATCGTTCAGAGCATAAGATACATGGACCAACTTTCGAATTTTTATTTTAGTTTCTTTAAATTTGCAAAATCTAATTTCTGTTTGTAATCGACTGAAAATCAGTTGGCGATTACTAGAACAGTTATTAATTTAAATTAACGAAAGTCTTGGAACGGAAAAAAATTGTAACTCAACACTATTTACGTCTTATTATTGCCTCGATGCTGGTAGGTTTAGCGAGTGCTTTATTGGCTTTTGCGCTGAAGCATCTGACGGAATATTTTGAGCATCACATTTTTAATCTGGTCAATAATAAAAGTACGGTTCTCTTTATTATTTTACCATCGATCGGGATAACAGCAATTTACTTTTTAAGAAAATATGTTTTTAAGAACCGAAGGAATAAAGGAATTACAGAGATCTACAAAACACTGGATCAACGAAAAGATCACCTTCCTCTATTTAAAGTTCCTTCTCATTTCATTAATGGCTTTTTGACGGTTATTTTTGGAGGATCAACGGGTGTCGAAGTTTCAACCGTCGTTGCGACCGCCACCATTGGAAATTTTGCTTACGAAAAGCAGTTTTCCGCGAGAATGTATAAACGAGAATTAATTTGTGCTGGAGTTGTCGCCGGCGTCGCTATATTATTCACGAGTCCGATAGCCGGATTTTTATTTGCGTTCGAAGTAATTGCCCGAAAAATGAGAAAATCTTTAATTATTTCTTGCGCGGCTTCCGCTTTAGTGAGTTGGGTTTTTATTCAGTTATTTGATTCGCAAAGGATCCTGACAACTAAAGTTGAAAGTTGGAATTACACTGCCATTCCCTACTTTTTAGTTTTAAGTTTATTAGGCGGAATGTTATCCGTTTATTTCACGCTTTTAGTAACTCGAATGAAAAAACTATTCGCCAACATCTCCAATAATTTCATCCGCGTAAATCTTGGAGCGATTGCAGTCGGCATACTTATTTTTTTCTTCCCCAGTTTATATGGAGACAGTTATCACGGCTTAAATGAAATCTTAGATAAAAGTGAAATTTCTCCAACGCTACCAATTTTGTTTTTACTGGCTGTGGCTGTTCTGAAACCGCTGGCTTCGTCCTTAACTTTGGGTGCAGGCGGCGATGGTGGTGTTTTCGCACCAAGTATTGTAGCCGGCGCATTTCTAGGTTTAATGGTTGCCTTTATCGGAAATAATTATTTCGATATGAATTTAATTCCTATCAACTTTGCATTGCTTGGCGCCGCCGTGACTTTATCCGGATCCCTTTTCGCGCCGTTTACGTCGGTTGTTTTGATATGCAATTTGCTGCCAGATGGCTATAATTTATTTTTACCCATATTAATTTGCTGTTTGATTTCTTATCGGTTTGCGAAAAAATTATTGCCGTATAATGTTTACACGTATGACTTCTATTTGAGTTCGAAATCATCGACTTAAAATAGAAATCCACCTCATAAATATGAAGTGGATCTCCGTAAAAAAACAGAAAATTTAGTTTATTATTTTAGAACGTTTTCTCTAACTCAATTGCTTTCGGGAACAGAATATTATTTTCTAAATGAATATGAGTGTGCAGATCTTTTTCAAAATCTTCTAACATTTTAAAAGTTACTTGATACGTTCCACAAGCATCTTCTGGAAATTGATAATTGTTCGTTAATTCAGCGATTTTTGCAAAACGCTCTCCTTCTACCGTATGTTCATGCTTCATCATCGCAACCGGACTTTCTACTGTTCCGAAGTGAGGTGCAACCAGCATTTCTCCACTTTGTTTAGCGGCAACCATTTTTTTAATGAAAGGGAAAAGAATCAGTTCTTCTTTTTTCATGTGTGCTGCTAATTCTTGCGCACTTTCGGTAAACATCTTCGTAATTTCAAATAATTCTGGATGTCTATCGCCATGAACCTTGCATAATTTATTCAGATATTGAATAAGAACCGTAGAGTTTTCTTCTACATAAGTATGGTGCGTTTTTTCTACGTAATCTGCAAGTAGATCTAAAGGCCAAGAATTAAAATCGATGTCACTCGCTTTCTCTTCAGAAATTTTCGCTAAATCACTATATATATCTTCTGCTAAGAACTTTTTATTCTCACAGGCTTCTTCTACTGTTCTGTTCCCTTTGCAACAGAAATCAACTTTATATTTTCGAAATACTTGTGCTGCTCTGAAATCTTCAGCAACCATTTCGCCGATGGTTTTTTCTTTAGTTAGCATTATATTTTTGTTTTAAATTATACTACAAATGTACACATTATTTTAATTCGGACAAATTTATCTTAATTAAATTCAAGAAATATTAAAAATGTTTTTAATAATAAATATTATAAAGTTTTAAGAGTAATTATTTAAGCCAGGCTAAACCAGTTTCGGTTTTAACGGCCAGATCATAAAAAGAATATTTCTGAACCATGACGACTAAGTTGTTGCGGACTTCTTTGAAATCATCGTGAACTGGGCAAGGATTTTCAGAAGAACATTTTTGTAAGCCGAGACCACAGTTAGTGAAAAGTCCATCACCATCAATTAAAGTGACGACGTCGTAGATCTTAATCATTTTCTGTTTCTCGAGCGGAAATATAAATCCACCTTGCTTACCACGAACCGATTCCAATATATTGTCACGACAAAGTTGTTGCAGGATTTTAGCGGTAAATGCTTCTGGAGCGTTCACTGCTTTTGCAACTTCTTTCACATTTGCACGGCGATTTTGGTGGCCTTGTTGTGCAATATAAATAGATGCTTTTATCGCATATTCACAAGCTTTCGAAAACATTTAATCTTAATTTATTTGAAAAATTGCCATTTAGGAAGAATGGCCAAAAGTCCTAAACTGGTGTACAAAAACATGTTCGTTACATCCGTATATAAAAAGGTAGAAAGGAAAAAATTATGTGCAAGAAAATGCGTAACGACCGCAGCCGGAAATAAATAAACCGCGAATTTTTTGTATAAAAAAATAAATACAAGCGAGATGATCATAATCAAATCTACCAGAAAAATAAAGTAAAAGTAACCGGTCGGGATATTGATTTCCTGATGTTGAGAGTACTCATCAAAATCGATTCCTAAACCCATCAGCGAAAATAGCATCAAGGCTGCTAACGCCAAGATAAATCCGAAGTCTTTTTTAGGACTTTCGCCCTCAAAATTATTATCCATATTGGTAAAAATAAAAAAACTTTTGATACGAAATCAAAAGTTTTTAGTATTGTTGATTTAAATCACAATTTAGATCGAAACTGCATCAATTAATCTATTTTTGTCTGAAATATATTCTTCCATAGAAATCATACTTTCAGTTCTCATCACATCTTGAATATCATCGATCTGATAGATAATTCTTTTTGCGTCCTCCGTATTTTTGGCTTTAATTTTACAGAAAATATTGTATTTTCCTGAGATTACGCTCGCTTCAGTTACATTAGGAATTGTTACCAATTCTTTTAAAACTTCTTGCGTTCTGTTTGATTTCGTTAAAAGAATACCGATGAATGCTGTAAAGTGGTAGTCCAATTTAGAATAATCGATATTTAAAGAAGAACCTAAAATAATTCCTGCATCTTCCATTTTCTTCACACGAACATGTATTGTTCCTGCTGACACATCCATTTGCTTTGCAATTTCTGTGAAAGGCATTCTGGTATTTTCTACTAAAAAATCCAGAATTTTCTTGTCGATTTCGTCAAGTTGATAATTCATTTTTATCTTATTATATATTTGTTAATCGTATTGTATAATTTTTGCAAATTTACAAAAAAATATGAATGAACAAAAATATTATCAAACATTAAGAAATTTTAACTAAAATAACTTATTTAACCTCACTATTCTTATTTTATGGTATCGATTTTAATGGAATCTGTTATAATTTTACCTTTCGCAGACTTCTTGATTTTTGACTTTTCTTTCCTTTTAAAGATGGTATTAAAGCTTTTACTATAAACTACTCCAACTCCATAACTTTGATTCGCACCAGCGTTCTCGGCGGCAGTTCCGTTCAAGCCAATATTAGTCGGTTTTGAGTAGGCACGCAATAATCGGGTTCCGTCGTTTTTCTTAGACCAATCATATTCTACAATTCCTTCACCCGAAAGATAATCAGTAGACGCATTTTCTGATTTAGAGATCGGAATTCCCAATCCTGTTTTTACGGTAACTCGCGGCGAAAGCGCAAAACTTAAACTGGCATTTGCACGGTCTCCAGAATTGGAGCCAGCATCTCCTTTCAAATAATTTAGATCGACTTGGAATTCATTACTGATCGTATTCAATACAGATCCTAATTGTTTAAATAACAAACCGTATCCCGAACTTTCTAAAGTATTCCCGAGATTAATATCAAAAGCAGAGTTGCTGACATTAAAACTATTCAGCACCAGCACTGACCCGAACTGAATAATCTTCTCATCTTCATTACTCATTTTTTCGGCTAATGTTTCTTTTAAATTACTAGAAACATCTTGCGCCGAAACACCAAGTTCAATTTTTGGATTATTTAAAGTTTGCGTAATTCGAGTTGTTAATAAAACATTAATAGGCTGCAAACTTCCCATATTTAAATATTGACCTGCATTACTTACTGTTCTGAGATAGTCGGCATTAATGTCTAATTCCGGTGCGATCGCATCACCATCCCACCGGATAGAACTGCCTTTTTGAATTTGGAAAGTACGGTTCAAGATCGCTTTAGAAACAAAGGTTCCGTTATCTACAAAATAATTTCCATTCATTGAAATAGCACCAGTTCTGCTCATCACAAAACGCAATCTTTCTGAATTTCCACGTACCGTAATATCTCCAATATCATCGCCAACGAGCACGTTAACTGTTGTTCCTTTATCAACCGCCAAGTTAAAATCGATATTCATATTAGCGCTGGTTTTCTTTTTCTTCTCTGTCGTAATGGCACCGGTTTCGTCTTGCTTGAGAAAACGCAGCATTTTAAATTCTTCTACATTAGAAGTTGAATTAGAGTTAAAGGTGAAGACTGAACTATTCAGTGCTCGCATTTCTGGCGTAGATATACTTAAACCAGAAACCGGACCGTCGACATAGACCGTTCCACTGCCATAAACTCTTCCCCAAAATAAATCGTAATCTTTCTGAGTCGTATTTAATAGTAATAAATTATCGGCCCGCATTACTAAGTTGACGCCCATGGACGATAAAGTTTGAAATTGAATCGCTCCAGAAATAGAACCTTTCGAATTACTTCGTCCGTCATTTACGCCGATGTCATTGAGAATTGCTAGTCCTTTAGATAAAGAAACCACGGTATCATCAAACGAATAATCTACCCCAGTAAAATCCAGTTTTAATCCAAATTTCGTTAAACCAATATCACCGCTATAATCGATGTCTTTTAATTGACCGGTAATTTCTAAATCTCCTGACGCTTTACCACGAATATTTGAGAATATTCCACCCACAAATTGTTGTGCAAAACCTACATCAAAATTATTCATTTTGGCTAGCAAATCTAAGGAAGGAGAAGCAGTATTATTGTTAATGGTACCCGTAAGATGCAAATCATTATTACCTATAATACCCGTAGAAATAGCTTTAACATCAACATCAAATACATTGGGAATTGCACTGCTTTTGGTTTTAATTTCAATTTTACCCATCTCCTGGCCATTCATGAAAATATCAGTAATCGCTAGATCGATGATCGGTTCCAGATTATTTTTATTCATTTTGATATCAAAGGCACCATTAGCGATTCCTTTAAGATCGAGATCATTTTTAGTGTTGATCACCGCTAATACTTTGGCTACATCTAAGTTCCGAACTTCGCCTTCTGCAGAGAAATCTTTAGCAGATTTGAAAACAGATTCCTTTAAAAATAATTCACTTTTATCCGAATACAAGCGCAGATTATGCACTAAGAAATCACCGTTCTTTTTCCGATACGTAATCGAATGGTCGAGTTCGGGACTGGTATCGACGCTCCAGGCAACGTCATTTATTTTTATTGTCGTCGGTTCAAATCTAAAAACGAAATCTCCAGCACTGTTGGTACTTTGATTTAAATTGACGGCGTATTCCTTTAACTCCTGTTTAACTTCTTGCTCTGGTGATCCATATTTAAAGTTTGCTGCGATATGCAAAATTCTGTTATCTTCATTATTACCGCTGAAAGTAATGTCTTTTAAAATATTTTTATTGTACTCTATCCGATCTATTTTTGCGAAAATCTGCTCCTCAAGATTGGCCGTATTTATTCTGATAGTCAATTGATCAACCATTGCACTGTCCCGCGTTACATTTCCTCTTTCATTTATTTTGTAGGCTGGATTTGCTTTCGCAAGCGCTTTGTCTGCATCCGTAATTTCTTGCTTTTTGGTCATTACGTATTTCAACGTTTCTGTATCGACGTTCAAAATTAAATTATTAGAATTTCCATCGTACGAACCATCTACTTTTGCTCCTCTCGGAATATGAAGTTCTGGCATAAAGTAATTGACCAAACTTTGTTCAATATCAAAATTCATGGTGAAATTTTGACCGCGATACAATTTTCTCGGCGGCGGACCGACTAATATTTTCCCCAACCCATTTTCGACCATCCCAGCCAAATCTCCTAAATTGAATTTTCCTGCAATTTGTCCATTAACAGCACCAGGAGCATCTACTGATACCACTCGATTTCCGTTTTCAAAGAAGGCTTTTACCTGCGCATTTGGAATAAGAAAGGTTTGTGTACTGGTCTCAAAATTAACATCAATTAAATCTGCATCTAGCGTCAGATCATTCAAATTTGTCATCGCAATTTTACCATCGACGATTCCACTAACGGCCTGACTTCCTTTCGCGCCCGTAAAATAATTAATGTTTAAATATTGAACATTCGCATTAACGTTTGCGATTATTTTTGATGTGCTGAAATCTATTAATCCTTTAACATTCGCTTTTGCCGGATCGTCATCTACATTAATAATTCCGTTGTATTTTCTATGATCAAGAATACCTTCTAAATAAACATTATTGATCACCTTATCCATAATTTCAATTTTAGAAATTTGGGATTTCGTTTTCACCACCATGGTGTTCACATCAAAACTTTGACCTTCAACGTTAAATTTTCCGCTTATCAAACCGACCTCTTTACTTTTGGTAATCACGGTTGTATTGAGGTCATTAACTTCAGCGTAGCCGCGGTATTTTGGTAAATCGGTGCTATAATCAGTTAGATAAAAATTGTTCACTTTCGCCTGTCCAATACCTGTAATCAATCTGGCAGCAGGGACAAATACTTGCTTTGGCGTAACTCGTGCGGCACCTTCATATTTAATGCGTCCAAAATCATCCGCAAAATTTTTCATTTTCGCAGAGATAAAAGTAGGCATCATTGCTTTTAAATCTTTATAAGTGAAATCAGCAGAAAGTGTATTGGTCGCAATTAGAAAATTACCTTTCAGAATATTAGTAATCGTCATCGCCTTTGTCTTGATATTGACTTGCGGGTTTCGAATCAAGAAATCATCTAAAGTAAATTTATTTAAAGGACCAGTCATCCTGCCAGAAATATTAATAGGCTTGTAATTATCCCAATCGGTCACGAAATAACTGATATCATAGCCGCTTATTTGGCTCCCTTGTTGTAAGTTTAAATCCCATTTTACTTTATTGGTAAAATCTTGAAAAGAACCATCATTTAAGTCAAATTTTAAATTTCCCTGTAATAAAGAATTGTCCGTATTTAAGGTCAGATCTTTTAATAATAGAAATTCATCGGTAAGGGAAAAATCGGTAGAGAAAGTATCAACAAAATGTTTTTTACCCCAACGTTCTGTGGTAAATCGCATATTATTAATTTGCGCAAATACGTTTGAGCCATTAACTTTTAATTCCGGAATAACTAAGTTGACATTTTGTGCATCCAGCCATTTTCCTTGCTCACCTTCCGTATTTTGGTTGACAATCGAAACTTTAGAATTGGTTACGTAAACCCGTGATTTTAGTTGAAACGGATCTTTAGGTTTTGTGGTCGATGGCGTATTAAATAAATCGACGAATCGAATAAAATTCGAAATACTATCGCCTTTATAGGTGATTACTTTTAGATCTAGTTTGTCTAAAGACAAAGATTGAAACTGTAAATTTCGGGAATTGCTAATAATGGAAAACCAGTTAGAATCAGCGTACAATTCTTCTGCTTTTAAAAAATCATAGTTTTTATGATCTTTTACGGCGACTTTGTGAATATGAATATCTCCAAAGTAACTGACCTCCACACCTTTAAAAGACATTTTCGCATTCAGATCCTCATTAAGTTTAGCAATCACTTTCTGAGCCGCCCAATTTTTGGTTGCAGGTAAACTAACGATGATGATGAATGAAAATATAAGAAATAAAGTTCCCCAAAATCCAACCAGAATCAGTTTTGCCCACCACTTATAATTGGTAACATCTTTCGCGGCCTGTTCGCCAAATTCTTTTGCCGTTTTAACTGGATGTTTTATGGCATCGGAAGCGAGATCGGTAGCGCCTTTTACGGTATCTTTTACCGTGTCTTGCACGTTTTCTACGCCTTTTTGAACAGAGTCACCAATGTTTTCCGCAATGGATTTTTTATTTTCGTTATCGTTATTATTCTCTAAATTTGCCATTGTTATGAGTAACTCAATAATTTTAGGGATAGAATCCTCTTGCGACGACACTTCTGCGGCCGTGATCAAAGGTAATAAAATCCTCTCCAACATTGCTGCTAATCAAGAAATCCACAACGAATATGGTGGTGTGGTTCCAGAGTTAGCATCTCGTGCCCATCAGCAGAATATTATTCCCGTTGTTGAGAAGGCAGTCAATGACGCAAATATACATAAAAAAGACATTTCTGCCATCGGTTTTACAAGAGGTCCAGGACTTTTGGGATCGCTTTTAGTAGGGACTTCGTTCGCTAAATCTTTGTCGATGAGTTTAGGTGTTCCTTTGATTGAAGTGAATCACTTACAAGCCCATATTCTCGCGCACTTTATTGAAGATGCGAATCCTCAACCGCCCAAATTTCCGTTTCTGTGCTTAACAGTTTCTGGTGGTCATACCATGATTGTTTTGGTCAAAGATTATTTCGATATGGAAATTATCGGTAAAACCATTGATGATGCAGCGGGTGAAGCGTTCGATAAAATTGGAAAAATATTCGGCCTGGATTATCCTGCCGGACCGATCATCGATAAACTAGCAAAAATGGCAACATTAGATTCTTTCAAGTTTAACAAACCGAGAATCGATAATTATAATTATTCCTTTAGCGGAATTAAAACTTCGGTACTTTATTTTATTCAAAAAGAAGTTCGTAACAATCCAGATTTTATTAAAGAAAACCTGGAAGATCTGTGCGCATCAGTGCAGAAAACGCTTGTTGAAATTTTAATGGATAAACTAGAAAAAGCAGCCAAAGAATTACACATTAATGAAGTTGCAATTGCCGGCGGAGTTTCTGCGAATTCAGGCTTACGAGAAGCGATGCAGAAAAATGAAGAAAGGTTGGGCTGGAATATATACATTCCCAAATTTGAATATACGACGGATAACGCTGCCATGATTGCTATGGTCGCCAAGTTGAAATACGATCGAAAAGAATTTGCAGATTTATCAATTTCTGCAAGTGCGAGATATGATATTGAAGAAAGTTTTAAAAAAGAAATTTAGATAAAGAGAAAATAGATTTGTATGAAACTGTTTTTTGGAGAAGTACTTCCCGAAGTCAAAATTAATGAAGAAGAGCAAACGCATATTGTAAAAGTGTTGCGAATGCGATCTGGCGAAGAAATTTTCGTGACCGATGGAAAGGGAAATCTGGCCAAAGGAAATCTTCAATTCGAAGGTAAAAAAGTTTCATTGGACGTTCTAGAAATCCAGGAAAATCTTCCAAATTTTCCGACGCAACTTCATATTGCGATTGCACCAACAAAAAACATTGACCGCATCGAATTCTTTGTTGAAAAAGCGACTGAAATGGGAATTTCCGAGATCACTTTGTTGCAAACTGAACAGACCGAACGCAAAAACGTCAATATTGATAAGTTGAGAAAGCAAAGCATTTCTGCCTCGAAACAAAGTTTGAGATTTCATTTTCCGATCATTAATGACCTTACTAAGTTTTCTGATTTTATTAAAGATATCAAGCCCGAAACTTCTTTTCTTGCGCATTGCAACGAAAACTTAGAACGAATTGATTTAAAGATGCTTCGACAGGCTCAGCATGACAAACACAAAAATATTACTTTTCTAATTGGTCCAGAAGGAGATTTTTCTGATAAAGAAATTGAACTCTTAGCAGAAAAAGGCGTGAGGGCCGTTTCGCTCGGAAGCCAAAGATTAAGAACGGAAACCGCGGGACTTTTTGTAGCGGCTTGGAATTATGATTTAATGGGATAATAGTAAAACATGAAAATTTTTAATTATTAAATTTTGCTTTTATTGCCTTTTCGACGTTTATAAAAAGAATAGCGATCCCAGTTAGGGTTAACGATAATGCGATGACCAAATTGATGGAGTTGTCAAAGTTGGTAATAAATGCTAATAAAGAAATAAGCGTTAAAAAAGTTCCTAACTTCATCATTTCTTTTGCAGAAAATTTTTGGGCAAAATTCCATCTTTCCTGATTTTTCATAGAACTGATCGTTCTGTAGCCGTACAGAAAATTAATCTTTTTCGGCGGAAAGTGAAACATAACAAATCCGGCCACTATAAATATCAACCCTACTAAGGAACAAATTTTAAATAAAGGATTTTCCAGGAAAGAATTGATCATGATTCCTTATTTTTTGGATTGAACTTTAAATTTAAGAATTTTCTTTCGATCCATTGCTGAAAATAATGATAAGGAAAAAATAATACGATCAAACCGTATTTCATTATTTTTAAATCTGCAATGACAAAATACACGGTATAAAAGTGAAATATTATCAAAAAGATTAAAGTAAAAGTCAAATACTTTCTGTTAAAAGCTCCTAGAAAAGATAAGGTTTGGAATGTGATTCCTAAAATAGTAATCACTACCCACAAATTTTCAAATTCATACAGATTTAGAATCCATTCTGGAGTTTTTCGATCTACCATCATGTAATTCAACATCGTATTGTATTTCGCTGCATTAATTTCAAACCAGGAAACATCAGGATTCCGGGTAATAAAATCTTTAACTGCGGATAATATTTTCCACAAGCCCGCCAAAGAGTAGGTCGATAAAAGACCAAGGTAAAATAGTTGAACATATTTATAATCTGCATCTCTTAAAGTTTTAGGATTTAAAAAAATACTGAAGAAATACGCAAGAATCAGAAGATGATTGGTATGACTAACACCATGGTAAGCAACGATAGGCAACGAAATTATAGACACTAAAATAAAAAGAAGAACATTGATTAAAATTGAAAATTTAAATAAGGTGTAGATTAATAGAATTAGTGTTACTGCCAATAAAGAATAATATAAATCATTACTTGGAAAACTAGGCATGATCAATTTTTGTAACCAAACAGAAGGTTCGTAAAGTTCAGTTGCCCTTTTAGAAGTTTTATTAAATATAAGCAACTGCTCCACCATCCAGAATACGGTAAAAACTCTGAATAGATAGTACGTTATTTTATAATTAAAAACAGTTAGCTGAGGATAAGTCATTGGAGTTCGCATATAATTTCAGCCGTAATTTTAAAATCAATTTGATCTATCCTTTGACCATTGAATGACTCTTTCATCAAAAGATATTTCTCATAACCTGGTTCAATTACTCGTGCGAATCGATATAGTTTCTTTTTTGTTTCGCCGTTTCCTTCTAAATCAACTGTGCTTCCGAGCTTATTAATCATAGAAAATTTCTCGTTACCGTCGAATAGAGGCGAATTATCATTTAATAAACGGACTGTATCCTTTTCCGAAATTCCATATAATTTATACTGGATATCATTTGTTGAACTGGCTGATGGTTTTGTGAAAAGGCGCCAGGTGAAAAAGGGATATAATTCACCATAACCTTTGTTAATAGTCAAGAATGAGAAAAGCGAAAGAACGATTGAAGAGATGAAAAGATGGTAAGTGTACTTTATCATATAATGACCAGATTAAAATTTAATACCAGTTGATCTGCTATTTTGCAATGATGTAATAATATATAAATTATCTTTTAGTTGAAATTATAAATTTTCTCTCAGATATTTCGCTAAAATCTGTTCGCCACTTTGCAGGGAGTTAACCGCCCACCTAACTTTCATTTTCCATAATTTCTCTGCGGTCAAAAGATATTCCAAATTCGATGTGATGAGTTTCTGTTTCAATTCATACACACAAATCGCAGCCGCCACTGAAACATTAAAACTACGCGTAAATCCATACATCGGAATGGCTAAAGTTTCGTCTGCAAAGTCCAACATTTCCTCGGTAACGCCTTCGGCTTCTGTTCCAAAAATCAGAGCGACCGGTTCTGTAATTTGAAAATCAGGAAGTAAGGTTGCATTTTTTTCGGGTGAAACAGCCACAATTTTATAACCACGATTCTTAATTTCTATAATTGCATCTAAATGGTGTGGAAGTTTTTCTACCTCAACCCAAGTTTCGGCTCCTTTGGTTACGCGAAGATTTGGATTAAACTCATTCTCACTTTCCATGACGATGATCTTATGAAATCCACATGCTTCCACAGAACGAACAATCGCTGCTGCATTTCGGAACTGGAAAACATCTTCGATAATCGGTAAAACGAAATCAGAACTTTCGGGTGCGTACTGATTGATTTTCTGCAGTCGTTTATCGGTAAGGAATTGCTGGAGATATTCGAAGGTTTTCTGGTCATTCATTAGGTCAAAAATAAGGATTATTTATTTTCGTCACGAATGCACGAATAAGGTTTAAATGTAAATTCTGCAAATATATTTTGTAAGAGTTTCGATATATATGGAGAAGCAATTAATGCATTCGTAGCAATTTTATGAAATTACTGTGTGGGCGGCGCGAGCGAAGCGAGCGCCGAAAAGTCGGATTGTCAAAATTACTTTTCCGAAATGCGAGATTTAAATTTTAACTCTTCTTGAAATTGGACGCGAGATCTGCGATAGGGATCGAAGTGAAAATCCCGGAATAAGCGTTGGAAAATAAATGTGGTTGT
This sequence comes from Flavobacteriales bacterium, assembly GCA_038242555.1. GTDB lineage: Bacteria > Bacteroidota > Bacteroidia > Flavobacteriales > Weeksellaceae > Kaistella. The sequence continues at coordinate 16,076 of JBBSRZ010000036.1, forward strand.
TTCGTAAGCGGCTGGATGAGGAATTGCAACGTATAGCCCGGTTTTTTAGATTTTTTAGTCGGCATCTGCGCCGGCGAAAATCTAAAAAAATCGCCCAGATTGTAATTTTTGTTATTCTGTTAAATGCTGTATTTTTGAAACATGAAAAGAAAAGTGCTCCTGATTTATACCGGTGGGACGATCGGCATGGAAAAAGATTACGAAACAGGCAGTTTGATGGCTTTCGATTTTGGAAATATTTTTCAGAAGTTGCCAGAAATGAAGTTGATCGAATGTGAAGTCGAAGTTTACCCGTTTCGGAAACCTTTGGATTCTTCGGATATGGGACCTAAGGAATGGAAAATGATTGCCAATCATATTGGTAAAAATTACGAAAATTACGATGGCTTTCTAATTCTTCACGGCACGGATACGATGTCTTATAGTGCTTCTGCCTTGAGTTTTATGTTGAAGAATTTGCGGAAACCCGTTATTTTTACGGGCTCGCAATTACCGATTGGTGATCTACGAACCGACGCAAAAGAGAATCTTTTGACGAGTTTATATTACGCAAGTTTGTATGATGATGATGACGAAGCGGTAATTCAGGAAGTTGCGGTTTATTTTGAATATAAATTAATGCGCGGAAATAGAACTTTAAAGTATTCTGCGGAATTTTTTGATGCTTATATAACTCCGAATTATCCAGTTTTAGGACAGTCTGGTGTTCATCTTAATATAGAAAAAGACTTTCTTTGGCGCTCAAAAACAGATGAACCTTTTTCGGTTGACACCCATATCTCACAAGATGTTTTGTTCTGGAGAATTTTTCCTGGAATGCATTTGAATCATTTTACTGAAATGCCGAATGTAAAAGTTTTGGTTCTGCAGGTTTTTGGATCAGGAACGATATTTGGAACCGGACAAACTAAAAAAATCTTGCAAAATTTAAGAAATAATGGAACCGAAATCGTGGTAATATCACAATGTGTTTCAGGGGGGATTAGTTTTGGTAAATATTCAAACTCCAATATTTTTAGAGAGATTGGTGCTATTAGTGGAAATGACATTACCTCGGAAAGTGCAATCACGAAAGCGATGCATCTTTTAGACAACCCAAATTATAAAGGAAGTTTTGCAGAGAATTTTGTGAAGAATTTGTGTGGTGAAGTTTCTGAGGATTAACTTCTCAATTTTTATGCGTTTTCTGTTTTTGGAATTCAATTAATTACGCTATTTTTGCAGTCTTCAATCAGAGAGGTGTCCGAGTGGCTGAAGGAGCTAGCTTGGAAAGCTAGTTTAGGAGCAATCCTAACGTGGGTTCGAATCCCATCCTCTCTACAATTTCAGTTGATTATCAATTACTTATGATAATTACAGCCAAAAATACAGCCAAAACTTATAAAGTTTTGGCTATTTGTTTTGTATGATATGACGTGATGTTTAAAGTACGAAAGGATATCTAAAAACTATTTTATTTTGCTATATGTTTGTGAAACCGAATATGAGGCATATGAATGGTACAGAAAATTATCGCACAAAAGAAGGTTTATGCAACAAAGATCCTGCAACAGATATATCACAAATTAACTCTGATACCCCAATAATTTCCTAATTTGATAAAAGAACCTTTCAATCAATCTTAAATCTTGAGTTATAATTTCGGCATTACCTTTGAGTTCTTTGTCGAATGGTAATTGCTTGTTATACGAAGTTTTCAAACCTTTCGGAAGAACAACATCCACATAATAATTACCATCTTTATCGGGCGTTAAGGAAATATTTTCAACTTTTCCTTTTACAATGCCAAATTCTTGATAACGAAAATTATCTAATTTTATTAAAACCTTTTGTCCTTGGGCAATTTTTCCAGAATTTGTTGATGGAACTTGCATTCTTCCCACCACCGCTACTTTATCTTTTGGCAGAATAGACAAAACGGCATCCCCGGATTTTATAAATTGATTTTCTCCCCAAAATTGTTGAAAACTGGCAATACCATCTGTAGAAGAAATGAGTAAATAATTTTGTTCCCAATCTTTCAGCGATTTTCTCAACTGCTCAAATAATTGCAAAGTTTGCGAAGAATAAGTGATTTTGTCTTTTTCTGTATTGATTGAAGCTCCACTTTTGGTTTTATTAAGGTTAGAAATTCCTTCTTCCATTTGGGATAAAGAAATATTAATGTTTTCTAAATTCTGTTGTGCCTGAAGAAATTTTATCTTTTCATTTTCCAATTCCATTTCAGCAATGACTCCTTGATTAAACAATTCCTGTGAACGCTGATAATTTTTTTTACTTAATTCATATTTTGCAAACTCCAGATTTTTTTGTTGTCTTAAAGTAGAAATTCTTCCTTTATATTCAGAAATCCCTTGATCAGCAGCTAAATTTTCTGGCGCATAAGGTTGAAGTCGTGTAAATAGCTTTTCGTCCCGGAAAGCTTTTGCAAAAGTGTTGTAATCGCTTTGTAATTCACCTAATTTAAATCTTGAAGTTTCATTAATAGGAAATGAGAAAATTTGATTGGAAGAAATAGAATCTACCAACTTTTTGAGTTTTAAAACATCCTGATAGTGAGCGGTAGATTGCAAAATCATTAAAACTTCGTTCTTTCTTACTTCTTGCTGATTCTTGACGAAAATTTTCTCGATTTTGGAATTGATTCTTGCTTCTAATTTTTCAGGAGGATTCTGAGAGGTAACAATAATTGAAGCAGGAATAAATTCTGGATATTTGATGAAATAACTCATTAAAATGATCATTCCCAAAATCACCAAAATCAGTGAATTACCCCATCGGATCATCCAGTGAGGTGGTTGCGTGAGAATATCCTGCACGTTTTCTGAGCGCAGTTCCAAATTATCTAATAGGTTTTTTTTAGTTTCCAAGTTCCAATTGATTTTTAACAAGTCGGTAATATTCTCCTTTTTTTACCACTAATTCTGAATGATTGCCTTCTTCCACAACTTTTCCTCTATCCAACACCAAGATTTTATCAGCATGTTTTACAGTTGATAATCGATGCGCAATTACAATAGCAGTTTTTCCTTTGAAGAAATTTTCAAGATTTTCCATTATTATTTTTTCATTATTGGCATCTAAAGCACTCGTCGCTTCATCGAAGAAAATGTATTCCGGAGATTTATAGACCGCTCTTGCAATGAATAATCTTTGTCTTTGTCCGCCACTTACCCCAACTCCTTCATTACCAATTTTTGTGTTGTAACTCAACGGCAAACCTTCTACAAAATCTTTAATGTTTGCAATTTCAACGGCTTTTCTTAATTTATTTTTATCAATATAATCTTCGCCCACGGCAATGTTTTGTGCAATGGTATCATTAAAAACATAACCTTCCTGCATGACAACTCCGCAATGATCCCGCCAAGTTCTTGGAGAAATATTTTTTAGGTTTGTATTTCCTAATTTTATCTCACCTTCGTTTGGTTCGTAAAATTTCATTAATAACTTCAAGAGTGTAGTTTTTCCGCTTCCACTTGCTCCGACAATTGCCGTAGTTTTTTGGTAAGGGATACGGAGAGTCAAATTTTCAAAAACAAAAGCATCAGAACCAATGTATCGAAAAGAGAGATTTCGCACTTCTATATCTTGATGCGGAATTTCAGAAGTATATTGTTCATCTGCATTTTCTTCATCTTCTTTGTCGTGGATTTCACCTAATCTTTCTAAAGATATTTTAGCATCCTGTGTCTGCTTTATAAAATCAATTAACTGCATTAAAGGACTGTTCAATTGTCCGATAATATACTGAACAGAAAGCATCATTCCCAAAGTAAGATTTCCTTCCAAAACCAATTTGGCAGAAAGAAAACTTACGAAAATATCTTTCATTTGGTTGATAAAATTTCCCCCAACAGATTGCCATTGTTCCAGTGACAAAGATTTTATTTGAATTTTGAATAATTTGACTTGCAAAAATTCCCAACCCCAACGTTTCTGTTTTTCGGCATTGTGCATTTTTATTTCCTGCATACCATTAATCAATTCAATGACTTTGCTTTGCTCTTGGGAAACTTGGGAGAATCTTTTATAGTCGAGTTCTTTTCTCTTTTTCAGAAAAAAAGTAATCCAAACTACATACAAAACCGCACCGATTACGTAAACTAAAAATAGTCTGTAATCATAAAACAGCAATACAATACTGAATATAATCAGATTGACTAATGAAAATAAAGTATTGAGCGAAGAATTGGTTAAGAGTTGTTCGATCCTGTGATGATCGTTGATGCGCTGCATAATATCTCCCGTCATTCTTGTATCGAAGAAACTGATGGGAAGTTTCATCAGCTTTATAAAGAAATCGGAGATAATGGAAATATTTATTCTTGTGGAAAGATGAAGCAAAATCCAGCTTCGGATTACTTCGATGCCCATCTTTCCCAAAAAAAGCATTACTTGTGCGATTAAGACAAGATAAATGAAATTAAGATCCTGGTTTTGGATTCCAACATCTACAATACTTTGGGTAAGAAATGGAAGTATCAGCGACATTAAACTTCCTGCCAATAAACCAATTGCTAACTGAAAAACAAGGGATTTGTATTTGAAGAGATATCTTGAAAGAAAAGAAAAACTGGCTTTGCTTTCTTGTTCGTCAAATTCATTTTTAAAAAAAGACGGGGTAGTTTCTAATAAAAGCGCAATTCCTTCTTCTGTGTTTTCATCTGCATTTTCGCCAATCCAGAATTTGATGAATTCTTGCTTTTCGTAAGTGATTAAACCATAACTCGGATCAGAGATATAAATTTTTCCTGTTTTATCAATTTTATAAACCACAACAAAGTGTTGCTTATTCCAATGGACAATACAAGGAAGTGGAACTTCTTCAACCAAAGTACTGAAGTCAATTTGCACTCCCAAACTTCGGAAACCCAAATTTTCTGCGGCATCGCTTAAACCGAGTAAAGAACTTCCTTCTCTTGTCGTTTCTGAAAGGTTTCGGATTTGTTGTAAGGGGATGGTTTTACCGTAGTATTTACTGACAATTCTAAGACATGTTGGTCCACAGTCTTTGGTATCTGGTTGTTTGTAGAAAGGAAATAATTTCAAAGGAATAGTTATTAAATTCTTGAAATGTAAAAATTATTAAGGTAAAATTTCAATCTGATTATTGTCTTTTGCATGTTCTTCCCGCGCATTAGCCTCATTTTCTCTTAAGTACTTTTGTTTATCTTCTTCATCCTTAAAATAAACTTCTCCTCGAAAAACTTTCAGTTTTAATAGAAGTCCGGGTTCTTTTCGATCGGCTAACACCGACTTAAAGTAGGAATCAAGGGACAAATTCATAGCCTGAGAATACGATTTTTGCCCCAATAATTTGTAGGCATTAGATTCTATTTTTTCAAGGCCAATCAGTTCAAAATTGTGACTGTTAGTAACATCAGAAATTTTAAGAATTAAACCCGGTAATCCTGAAAATTTATAAGGTCCATCAGAAAAAGGGATATCATTTGTAAACCAGGCATTCCAAATTCTCCCGCCAAACTCCGCAGTTGCTTTCTGAACTGAATAGATCAACACACTATCTTTCTCATTGGTGATTTTCCAGTCAAATTTACGTTGATCCTTAACCTTAGAAACTGGAACTATCGTATGATTGCGCGTGTAGAAAAAAGTTTCTTTATGTTCTAATTTCTTTTCTATTACATATTGAGTTCTAATAGATGAATTCGGCATCATCCATCTTCCTTTAATTGTATTTGCTGCCATTACTGAATCTGATTTTAATTTGATTTGAGAAAAGAAAACAGATTCCTTTTTATCTATATCAAGTTCCAAACTCATTAATTCATCTAAAACATTTTGTTTATTCAATGAGTCAGGCGTCGATTTGTAGTTGTAATAAAAACGTACTCTTTGCGCCTGCATAAATGAGGAGATTATAATCAGAATAAGAACTGATAAAATTCTATATTTATTTGACATAAAAAGAAGCGTATAAAAAAGTTAAGGTTACTTACAAAGCAACCTTAACTCAGTGTTAATAGTAAAGTATTAATTTATTTTAACGAGCTTTGTCCCCTCTGCACATACAAGGTCATCAAAATACGCAACTTCAACAGTCGAACTACAGTTAGACCCTATGCAGCATGCATAAGTTCCCGTTCCAACAGGTTCCTCGTTCCCTCCTTTCACATGCTTTAAATCTGCCCTTGAAAGTTTTTTAAAATTTTTCATATTATAAATTTTTTTTTCCTACTCTATAAAGCTTTTCGGATACCGCTCTTTCCACTTTTCAAATGTGAAGATTTACTCAGCATTATGCAAACTAAGTATATCGAAATTGATAAATTTAGGGTTTTCTATTTTAAATAGTATCTAAGTTCAGATAGTAATTCGAAACTAGTATTTAAAACTCTCACAGTTACCTACAAGAGTTTTAGGATAAATTGTTCATACTCAAATTTTATTAGAGACAGGTATTGTAATCTTCCCCAAAAACAGGAACGATTAAAGTATAGTTTTTAAAGTTGGGAAGAATATGAAAAACAGTAAATTTTCAGAAGTTCAAATTATAAAGATATTATCTGAACAAAATCAAGGAAAAACGGTAAATGATATTTGCCGGGAGCATGGAATTAGGCAGCCAACATTTTACAAGTGGAAAACCAAATATGGAGGTTTGGAAGTTCAGCAACTTTCAAAATTGAAAGAGATGGAAAAGCAACTTTCGCAATATAAAAAGATTGTAGCTGAGCAAACTCTGGAGATTGTCGTTTTAAAAGATGTGATTGAAAAAAAGTTCTAACGCCTTGTGAGAAGCGTGAGTTGATGGAATATTCGAAGGAGATCCAAAAAATGAGTTTGCGCAAGGCGTGTAAAATATTCAGTTTTAGAAGTTCAGTTTTTTATTATCGTAAGGTGAGCAAAAGTTCAGATGATGAGATCCGTGCAGAACTTATTTTACTTGCAGATTCCAATCAAACCTAGGGTTTCTGGATGATGCACAACCGGTTGAGAAATCTGGTTTTTGGATGGAATCACAAACGGATTTACCGGATTGATAAATCGATGAGATTAAACTTGAGAAGCAAAAGGAAAAGCGACTTCCAGCACGGAGAAAACAACCACTGGTTCGCCCCATTTTTCCTCGTCAACAGTAATTTTTCAACTGGAACAATTAATTGAGTGGCGGGCGGAAAACCGCAGAAAATAAGAATAGATAATGGACCGGAGTTTATTGCAGAAAAAATGGAAGATTACTGCAGAGAAAATAATATTGAATTGGGATTTAATCAACCGGGAAAACCCACGCAGAACTCTTTAATCGAAAGATTTATAAGAACTTTTAAAACGGAATTTTTGAGTGTTTATCTTTTTGAAAACCTAAAACAAATGAGAAATCATGCAGAAATATGGATGTGGGTGTATAATAATGAACGTCCTCATATTGCTTTACAACACCTCACACCAAAGGGGGGGGGGGGTGTTGAAATATGGAAAACTCAAACAAACACAGACATTAGAGTTTCCCACATTCCAACAAAATTTTAACAGCGACAATAACAATTTATTAAAGAAAAACTCTATTTTTTAGTGTATCTGTAATCTTCCCCTCTTTAGGCACACTCAAAAGTAGAGTTTTTTGTTAATATTTTATTGTTGTCGTTGTTGAAATTTTGTTGGAATGTGGGAAACTCATTTGCGTTATTTTGATTGAGTTTTCCATATTTCAATAAAA
>JBBSRZ010000037.1:0-23484 GCA_038242555.1 Flavobacteriales bacterium
CATAGCAAAAGCAGAATTAGAGTTCGGATTGCACGCTTTAGCACATAATCTAAGAAAGAAAAGTGCTTAAGAAAGCACTACTCTGTCAAATAATCAAAATCACAGAATCTGCTGATAAAAATCTTTAATAAAAAAGCCGTCTAAAATTTATATTGAGACGGCTTCCTTTTTTTAAAGCGGGAAATATTAGTTGTAATGTTCTACCCCTAAAATTTCTATTTTCTTTTCTCCTTCTGCAAAAGGCCATGTGATTATATCTCCCACTTTATTTCCAACAGTCGCTAAACCGATTGGTGACAAAATAGAATATTTTCCTTTTTTAATTTTTTCTAAATTGGTCTGAACCAAAGAATATATTTCCTCTTCATTGGTCGACATATCTTTAATTTTTATTTCACAATTAACGGTAACCACATCGGTTGGTAATTCTTTTCGAAGAACTTGGGTGGCCCCTTTAAGTTGATCCAATAGAATTACTTCTTCTTCTTGGGTGGTTTGTTTACGTCTTAAATGTTCTTTAATTAAATCATAAACTCCCGTTGTTAGAATAATATTTTCTGTCATAATAAATAATGTTGTAATAAATTAATTTTGATTGCTTAGAAGAAATTCAGCTAAAACCATCACACAAATAAATGTTTTCGAAAACTTCATAACGAAGTCAGTCGAATAGGTGTTGGTTAATATTTAATATTGAAATTACCCTGTCCTGAATCCCGACAGGGAGGATTAAATGAACTCTTTTGATCTTCTCAGAAAGGTGTCATCTAATAGATAGGAAAAAAATAGCGACTTTCTGTCTGCAAAAATATGCTCTAAAAAAAAATACACTATTTCCATTTTTACTTTTGGTAATCCACTAAGATAAGGTTTATATATGATGATTCCAAAAATCTCTTTTTCGACCTATATAAATTACTAAAAACCAGTGCATTAATTACTGAATTAGAATCACTTGAACTTTAGAATTCGAAGATAAATCCAAAATATGGAATGGGTGTTGAACGATCACTTTCGCCCGTTTGTAGTAAATAATATTGTTGAACTTGCGAAGCGGTTGGATTTGCAATAACTCCGTTTTCCTGAGCATCACGTTGTAAATTAACGAGTGGTAATCTGCTCGGACTTCTGGAACCGTACGAGTTTACGACGTCCATATAAGCCGTTAATTGCCACTTCTTAAAGATCCATTTATCCTCTGCAGGCAAATCTAACGGATTTGAAACCTTTGCCCTGGTTGAATTTAATAATTTAAAGTTTTTAAGCGGTCCATTATTAATATTCCAGATGTATACTAAAGCACTTCTTTGTAAATCATACGGAGTCTCTGGTTAACCAGATTGCATCCTAAACCGAGCACCGACATTCCAATTTCGTTTCAAATATTTCCCTGCCGTGACCGCCAAAATATGTCTCGAATCCCAACTAGACGGTAATAAATTTCCTGCCGCGTTTGAGAATTGAGAGTAGCCGAAACGGAAAAGTAAAATGAAAGAAAAAGTAGAAAAACTGAGAAGATAAACTTCATATCAATATTTGGGTAAAAATACAATAAGCATCCTTGCAACGGGACGCTTATTGACAACAAAAAATAAAAACTAAGGTGGTAAATTCTTACGCAACATCTTGAGTAACAATTTTTATACTACAAATATAGAACAATATTTTACTAAAATAATATAAATAGTAATAAATATGTCCTATTTTATTTTATTGATGAAATCTATTAGTAATTTATCTATAGAAAACAAGAAAGCCCGCAGAACTGCAGGCCTAGTTAGTGTTGTTAAAATGTAATCTTTCTATAGAAGTTTTTCGTCAACGAGATTCGGTAAGGTTACTATCAAATTGGGTTCGGCTTCCATTGCTCTTTTGATCGCAAATACAGCGCCTTCATTTCTCGCCCAACTTCTTCGGGAAATTCCATTGTTCACATCCCAGAAAAGCATTGATTTTAGACGTCTTTCAGCATCTTCACTTCCATCCAACAACATCCCGAAACCACCATTGATCACTTCTCCCCAGCCGACTCCGCCACCATTATGAATTGAAACCCAAGTTGCTCCACGGAAACTATCGCCGATGACATTTTGTATCGCCATATCTGCGGTGAAACGAGAGCCATCGTAAATATTAGATGTTTCTCGATAAGGAGAATCTGTTCCAGAAACATCGTGATGATCGCGGCCCAAAACGATTGGTCCAATTTCTTTTCTGTCAATTGCTTTATTAAAGGCTTCCGCAATTTTCATTCTACCTTCTGCATCCGCATAAAGTATGCGAGCTTGAGATCCAACTACTAAATTATTTTCCTGTGCACCTTTAATCCAAGTAATATTATCCTGCATTTGCTGTTGAATTTCTATCGGAGAATCCTTCATGATTTCTTCTAAGATTTCACACGCAATTTCATCTGTTCGTTGAAGATCTTCCGCTTTGCCACTTGTACAAACCCAACGAAAAGGTCCAAAACCATAATCGAAACACATCGGTCCCATGATATCCTGAACATAACTCGGATATTTAAATTCTCTTCCTAACGTCGGATTTTCTGCCATGACATCTGCGCCGGCTCTACTCGCTTCCAGTAAAAAAGCATTACCGTAATCAAAGAAATACGTTCCTTTGGCTGTGTGTTTATTGATCGCATCCGCATGTCGTCTTAAACTTTCCTGAACTTTTTCTTTGAACAGATCTGGGTTTTCCGCCATTAATTGATTGGCTTCTTCAAAGGGTAAACCTGCGGGATAATATCCGCCAGCCCAGGGATTGTGAAGTGAAGTTTGATCTGAACCAATATCAATATGCAGATTCTCTTGATCTAATTTTTCCCAGACTTCTACAACATTCCCGAGATATGCCAAAGAAACAGTTTCCTTATTTTCTTTTGCTGTCCGAACTCTTTCTACTAAGTCATCTAAGTTTTCAAATATTTCGTCGATCCATTTTTGTTCGTGACGAATCTTGGTGATTTTAGGATTTACTTCTGCACAAACGGTAATGCAGTTTGCAATATTTCCGGCTTTTGGTTGTGCGCCCGACATTCCGCCTAAGCCTGACGTAAGAAATAATCCACCGACGGGATTTTTATTTATTTTTCTGAACGCATTCAAAACGGTGATCGTCGTTCCGTGCACAATTCCCTGCGGTCCTATATACATATAACTTCCGGCCGTCATTTGTCCATATTGAGAAACGCCCAACGCATTCATTTTTTCCCAATCATCTGGTTTCGAATAATTTGGAATCACCATTCCATTGGTTACCACAACTCTCGGCGCTTCTTTATGACTCGGAAATAATCCCATCGGATGTCCAGAATACATGGTCAAAGTTTGCTCGTCCGTCATTTCTGACAAATATTTCATCGTCAAAAGATATTGTGCCCAATTTTGAAACACAGCACCATTCCCACCATAAGTGATGAGTTCATGCGGATGTTGAGCAACAGCGTAATCCAGGTTGTTTTGAATCATCAACATGACTGATTTCGCTTGCTCTGATTTTCCCGGGTATTCTGAAATTGCGCGCGCTTTCATTTCGTACGTCGGACGAAAACGATACATGTAAGTTCGTCCGTAATCGTGTAATTCTTGTTTGAATTCAGGAAGAAGTTCCGCATGAAATTTTGGTTCGAAATAGCGCAAGGCATTTTTTAAGGCTAACTTTTTTTCTTCGTCCGTTAGAATATCTTTTCGTTTCGGTGCGTGATTGATATTCGGATCAAATAATTGTGTTGGCGGAAGTTCTGTGGGAATACCTTGTTGAATTTGTTGTTGAAAAGTCATGTTTTTGATAGAAATTGAAAGTTGAGAATAATCTAATTCTTAAAGATATTCAAAATTGAAAATACAAAGCAATATAAAAGACAAATTCTCTTAAAACGAAAATAGAGTTAATTAATTAAATTAAAAAAACCTTACTTAAAAAAGTAAGGTTGCATATTAAGATATTAAATCCTCATTGGTTTCTTCGTGGTTGTCTTCATTATCGCTGAGACTATAAAAATTGTTCTCCTCGTCTTCCGATCCTATTTTTTCCATGGCATCATCTGCCGCCGAACCGGGAACGTCTAAATCATCTCCCATTCGTTCAACATCAATTGTTGAATTTTCGATCGGATTACCGTCGCCATCTAATGATATATGTTCTTCCTGATTGAATATATCTTTTTCAGGACTATAATTCATTTCTCTTAACTGTTCGTTTTGCTCCTCGATGTTATCTTGTGGTGTCATAATAAAATTTTTTAGTGTTGTTCAGAGAAGACAAAAATGGTTCCAATGTTCAAAATGAAAAGAAGATTAAAAGTTTGTAAAATATTTGACCTAAATAAAAACCTATATTTGCTTCTGAAAATAATATGTGAATCGTGTGTAACTCACGAACTGTCGCGCAACTGTAATCCGTTCTCGGAAAGTCAGATCCCTAGATTTTCATCTTTAGCAAAATGCTTTCGCGATTTGAAGCAGAAATAATTTTGACATTTCAGTCAAATTTCTGTTCATATCTATTTTTAATGTTTAATGAAATAAAAAATGAACTACGAAGAAAAAATCCAGAAATCAGAAACACGCGTTTTTAAAGTTGTTTTCCCAAATGTCACAAATCATCATAACACGATGTTCGGCGGAACGGTCATGGAAATGATGGATGAGGTTGCTTTTATGACAGCCACCAGATTTGCTAGGAAATCATTCGTGACGGTAAGTTGTGACCGCATCGATTTTAAGAAGCCAATTCCTGCTGATACTTTAGTTGAACTAATTGGTCGGGTGAAATATGTCGGAAATTCGAGTTTAAAGGTAAACGTTCAGGTTTATGTCGAACAGATGTACAACGAAGTTCGAGAAAAAGCGGTCGCGGGAGATTTTACGCTCGTAGCGATTGATGCTGAAAAAAAACCGGTCAGTATTTTTGAAAAAGATGAATAATCAGACTCCGTATTAAAATTAAAAAATCCGCAGAACTTGCGGATTAAATTTTAGGTAGACGATTTACATATCATCGTCAATCATTTGGTTCTTATTATTTTCCCAAGCGTCTTTGTAGGCTTTGTGTTGATTTTCCCAGGCTTCTGGCGGTACCGCATTTTCAGCATCAACAGGAACATCATTAAGAATTACTTTGTTTTCGTCGTCGCTCTCATTTCTAATAACACGATCCTCCACTCCCGGAATATCAACTATTCTGCTTTCTTCTTCTTCGTTATTTTTATTCTTATTTTCCATGATGTAAAATTTTAAAGTGATTTCATATTAAGTCAAATACTATTCCGCAACTTAATATGAACTATACTTATAAAAATAATTACAAGAATTTTACTTTTACGAACTAATTAAATATTTAAACTTTGTCAAGCAAATGATAGTTCTTCGCCCCTGCAATCGTTAATAAACAAATAATTTACTTTGTCAATCCCAAAATTTTCTTAATTTTTATCATTAAATTTGCCTTGCTTGATATTATGGAAAAAAACACAAAAAAAACTTCGCTAAAAACGGCTGACCAGAATAGAATTCTATCTAAACCACGCATATTTTTCGGTATTTTATTTATCGTTCTTTCGATCGTCGGAACGCTTTCTTTTAGTTCTTATTTAATGAACTGGAAAGCCGATCAAAGTCAAGCCGGCACTATGCTCGATAAAACAATAAAATCTTCTAATATCTTTGGTAAAATTGGGGACTGGCTTGGTAATATCTTCATCTTCGAAAGCATTGGAATCGCGGCTTTTATTGTGGCTTTCTTATTCTTCGTTTCTGGTTTAATAATTCTAAAAAAGAACTACTTTAAACCTTGGAAAACAATTGGTCATTCCTTGTTCTTCATTTGTTGGCTGCCGATCTTTATGGGAGCAGTTACGAGTGGCGAAGGAGTTTTAAGCGGTGTATATGGATTTCAAATAATGGACTTCTTGAATGCTGTTATCGGTACAGCAGGTTTATGGTTGGTAATATTGGTGAGTATTGCGTTGTATTTTATTTTAGAATTCAACTTAAGTCCAAGCAGTATTCGTTCTAAAATGAACAACCTCAATGATAATACTGTTGGTCGTGTTAAAGGAATGCTTCCGAAATCTGCAGAAAATTTCGATGCAGATGAAGAATTAGCAGAGTTCGCAAATGAAGACGGACAAAATGTTTCGGTTTCGGAATCTAATGAAATTATTTTAACACCGACAGAAAATCCCATTATAGGAACTGAAACTATTAAAACTCCGAATCAAACTTCATTTGAAGAAACTCCTCCGAAATCGTCTGTTACCTTAGATCTTAATACACCGACGGTGGAAAAACCAACTGCTGTAAAAACTGATGATATTGATTTTAAAGTTGAGGTTGCAAAGACCGTTGATATTATTGATGAAAGTGATAAAAAATCTCAAGAATTATTAGCAAAACATGGTTTTTACGATCATAAATTAGATCTCGCAAATTTTCAAATGCCGACCATTGATTTATTACGTGATTATGGAAATGAAGAAATTTCAGTTAACAAAGAAGAATTAGAAGAGAATAAAAATAAAATTGTTGGGCTACTGAAAAACTTTAACGTTGGAATTTCTGAAATTAAAGCGACCATAGGACCGACCGTAACTTTATATGAGATCGTTCCCGAAGCTGGAATTCGAGTGGCTTCCATTAAAAAATTACAAGACGATATTGCTTTAAATCTTTCTGCCTTAGGAATTAGAATTATTGCACCGATGCCAGGAAAAGGAACCATCGGAATTGAGGTCCCGCGAAAAAACCCTTCTATGGTTTCTATGCGAAGTGTAATCGCTTCTCAAAAATTTCAGAACTCAGATATGGATTTGCCAGTGGTTTTTGGTAAGACCATTTCCAATGAAATCTTCATGGCCGATCTAGCAAAAATGCCTCACTTATTAATGGCGGGTGCAACTGGACAAGGAAAATCGGTTGGAATTAATGCCATCTTAACGTCCCTACTCTACAAGAAACATCCGAGTGAATTAAAATTCGTGATGGTCGATCCGAAAAAAGTAGAACTTTCTTTATATTCAAAAATTGAAAGACATTATCTGGCAAAACTTCCAGATGAGGGTGACGCGATCATAACAGATACGCACAAAGTGATCAACACTTTAAATTCGTTGTGTAAGGAAATGGATCAGCGTTACGATTTATTAAAAAACGCGTTCTGCAAAAATATTAAAGAATACAATAGCAAATTTTCGCAAAGAAAATTAAATCCAGAAAACGGACATCGATATTTACCATATATCGTTTTGGTGGTTGATGAGTTTGCCGATTTAATTATGACTGCCGGAAAAGAAGTTGAACTTCCGATTGCCCGATTAGCGCAATTAGCCCGGGCGGTAGGAATTCACTTAATTGTTGCGACCCAACGACCTTCCGTGAATGTAATTACGGGAATGATCAAAGCGAATTTCCCTGCAAGAGCAGCCTTCCGAGTAATTTCGAGTGTAGATTCCCGTACGATTCTAGATTCTCCGGGAGCAGATCAATTGATTGGAAAAGGGGACATGCTTTACTTTAATGGAAATGAAATTATGCGTTTGCAATGTGCTTTTGTAGACACACCCGAAGTTGAGAAAATTGCGGAATTTATCGGTGAACAAAAAGGATACGCCAGCGCATTTATTTTACCTGAATGTACGACAGAGGAAACTACTTCAACCGTCGGAGCATTTGATCCTAACGAAAAAGATGTTCTGTTTGAAGATGCTGCTAGAATAATTGTTTCCTCACAACAAGGTTCTACCTCGATGTTACAAAGACAATTAAAATTAGGATATAATCGCGCAGGTAGAATTATGGATCAACTAGAAGCAAGTGGAATTGTAGGAGGATTTAATGGTGCAAAAGCACGAGAAGTGCAGATTTCTGACTTACATTCTTTGGAACAGTTTTTGGAAGAATTGCGAAAGTAACTAAAACTTTAAACGATAGTTTAACTTTAAGTTTAGTTTTGAATCCAAAAATAAACAAAAGAATGAAAAATATATTGAAGAAAATCTCCTTTGGACTTATGGTTGTTGCGACAACCGCTAGTTTTTCTGCGCAGAAAATAGATGCGAAAGCAAAAACTATTTTAGATGCAGTTGCCAGCAATTATAAAAGTAAAAACAATGTTTACTTTAAATTTGTTTATGGTACTGGAACGAGTAAAAAAGTAACCAAAACAGAGCCTGGTATTTTTTACGCTGCAAAAGAGAATTATAAATTGAAAATCATGGGAACTGAGCAGATTTTCGATGGCAATAAAATTTACAACATTTCCTCGGAAGATCAAGAAATAACAGTTGCAAAACCGACAGGAAGTGAGCAAATGTTTTCGCCAATGAATTATATCGAGCAGTATAAGCAAGGATATAATGTAAAATATGTTGGCAAAATGACCGTGAACGGAGTCAGTTCAGATTATATTAAATTAACTCCGATCAAAAGTAACGGAATTAAAGAAGTCAATCTTTACATTAATGCTGGTAAAAATCAGATTGTGAAAATTGAACAGTTTTCTAATGATAATAATGTTTCAGTAATCGCAGTAAATGATTATAAGGAAAACCAGAAGTTAAGTCCTACGATGTTTACTTTTAACAAAGATGACTACAAAAACTATTTTGTCACCGAACTTTAAAACGCAGTAATTAAGATAATAAAAGTCACAAAGGAAAAAATTCTTTTGTGACTTTTTTGGTAAATTTGAACCATGATAAAAAAACTCGACGGTTACGTCATCAAAACTTTTTTCGGACCGTTTCTTTTTATTTTTAGTGTGTTGTTTTTCATATTTGTGGTGAACATTATCTGGATTAGATTGGCGCAGTTTACCGGGAAAGGTTTGAGTTATTGGGAGATTCTGAAATTACTTTCTTACCTCTCTGCTATCGTGGTCCAATTGGTTTTACCATTGACCATATTGCTTTCGGCGATCATGACTTTCGGAGATTTTGGCGAACGATATGAACTCGCTGCCATGAAGGCCGCCGGCATTTCTTTGACCCGAATCATGCTTCCGTTATTCGTCACTACTCTATTCTTTTCTGCCTTCCTCTTTGTCTTTTCGAATAATGTTGTGCCCGATTTCCAGCGAAAGGCAAAGAATATGCTGTATAATATTGCGGCAACAAAGCCTGCACTGAATTTCACACCAGGACAATTCATTCAACAGATTCCGGGCTATAGCGTAAAGTTTGATAAAATAGAAGGTGAAAGTGGTGAAAATTTAACGGGCGTTTTTATTCATAAAATGTCAACTTCTTTTGAAGATCAGCAATCCATTGTAGCAGAAAAAGGAAAATTTGTGCCAGCTGAAAATCCTAATTACTTAAAATTAGTTTTATTTAACGGACATATTTATGAAGATCAATTAAATGGCCTTGATTATAACCAACGTATAAAACAACCGGATCAGTCGATTAAATTTGACACTTTGGTTTCGCATTTTAATATTTCTGACATCATCGATAAAGCGATTGAAAATGAAAAAATTACAGATGACTATTCATTTCAAAACGTTATTCAACTGAATAGTACCATTAAAGAAACGCAAAAAAGCAATGATAAAGTCCTGAATAATTTGACCTACGAATTAGTAAGTCAAACCAATAGTTATGTAAGTTATATTGATAAAGATAAATCGGTTCTTCCCATTACGCCGCCGCCCGCAGAAATAGATACCATTGTATTAAAGAAGAAACAAGATTTATTATACTCCGCTTATAATAAAATAGAAAATATTAAGCAAGCAACGATTGGCAAAAATGTTCAGATTAAAGATATGCATGCTTATTTTGCACGTGTGGTGATGCATCAACAAAGAATTGTTTCCTACTCTGTTACTTGTATTATTTTCTTTTTAATTGGTTCAAGTTTAGGGTCGATTATTAGAAAAGGTGGTTTAGGATTACCGGTCGTAATTGCAATTGTCGTATTTATTCTCTTTTACATTTTAAATTTATCCGCAGAAAATATAGCGTGGGCGGGCAAAATGGATCCGTATTTGGCGGCGTGGTTACCCAACTTAGTTCTTCTTCCTTTTGGAGTTTGGTTGACCTATAAAGCACTTACAGATTCTCAATTATTTGATATCGAAAAATACAAGTCAATGTTCAAACCGTTGATCGACAGGTTTTCAAAGAATAAAGAACATCAGCGGTACCGCTAATTTTCTGGAAAAAATCTTAACAATCTAAAAAGAATGGATTTTAATTCTATCCTTTTTTAAATTAAATAAAACAAACAATCTTGAAATCTTGAAGTAAACTTTTATAGAATAAATTTCAGTTAACTGACTTTAAATTATTTTAAACTATAGAGCAAAAAAAAGGTTTATTGAACTTCTCCAATAAACCTTTTTCTAATTTGTGATGTGCTCAAACGAACAACAGTCTAAGTCTCGAATATTACTTCAAATATTTCGTAATCGACTCGCTCGTAGGTTTTGTAGTACTAATAAATGAGTCAATTAAATAACCGTTTTCATCGACCAAGAACTTTGTGAAGTTCCATAAAATCGCGGTATTTTTTACTCCATTTAAATCTTTCTGCGTTAAGTATTGAAAGATTGGCGCAATGTCATCTCCTTTCACAGACACTTTCGCTGCCATTGGAAAAGTAACACCGAAGTTTTTCTCACAAAACGCTCCGATTTCTTCATTACTTCCTGGTTCTTGTCCACCAAAGTTATTCGCTGGGAAACCAACCACAACTATTTTTTCACCGTACTCTTTTGAAAGTTGCTCTAGATCAGCATATTGTCCAGTAAATCCACATTCTGAAGCGGTATTAACTACCAAAATTTTCTTTCCTTTGAAGTCGGCAAAGTTGATTTTCTCTCCATCCAAACTCTCTACATTGTAATCATAAATTGTCTTGTCCATTTTTTTCTCTGTCGTATTATCTTTAGTGATTTCGTTTTTTTGATTCTTGCAACTTTGCAAAAAAGCACCTGCAGCCAGAATCATTATAAATATCTTTTTCATAATTTAAAATTTGAATGTGTTTGATGGGAAAACCCTGTTGGTTTCGATTTTATTAAGAATCATTACATAATCACTGTCTTTCTTAGGCGTATAAGATTCAAGTCTGTAGGGCATTACCAATGATCCCACCGGTTTGTAATTCGAATATATAATAGTTTCGTCTTTCTTAATTTCCTTTAAAAGCATGTACGTTTTAGTGTCAAAAAAATAAACCGTTTTATTCACGTTTTTAATTAATTCCACCTTATGACAGTAAGTATCGTTTACCTTTTCTTTGCCTAGATATTGCGCTTCAAAACCTTTGCTTTCCCAGTTGATAAAATCATTGTCAAAACTTTCGGCGATGTAATTTGGATATTCCTGAATTTTATTGGTCGCATAATTCATGGCGTAGCCTTTCGTACCGTCATAACCTTCGATCGCGTTTTCCTTCTTATCAATCGTGATAACAGTCTTGGTTAGATTTGGTCTTTGCTGGTAGATCTTAATTGGATATTCATCATTAATTCCTAAAGTAACTTTACCTTGTAATAACACTGAATTAAGTAATTTCCAATTGGTTAATCCACCTGATAATTCTATATTTTTGTCGATGATTTCTTTTGCAGTCTGTGCTGAAAGAAGAGTACTGACAGTCACTAGTGCAATTAAAAATAATTTTTTCATAAATAACGATACGTCTTTATTGACGGCCTTCTGTTGTTAATTTCTTTGCTGAATTTCAATTTTTTGAAAACAATTTTTCAAATATATACTATTTGAATCAAATTGGATAAAATTTAAGATACTTTGGGAATTGCTGCTCTAGTATTTATCAGCACCTTTAAGTATTGCGCGCGCTTTTTCTAAATCTGCTGGTACATCTATTCCAACACCGACAAAATCAGTTTCGATCATCTTAATTTTCATTCCATATTCCAGATAGCGAATACATTCTATCTTTTCTGCTATTTCTAATGGCTGCATTTTCAATTTTGAAAAATTCAATAAAGCCTTTTTTCTAAAAGCATAAACGCCAATATGTTTGAAATATTCTGTTTCAACAGATGTCTCCCGTGCAAACGGAATTGGAGAACGACTAAAATATAGTGCGAATCCTTGATTATCAGTAATAACTTTTACATGATTAGGATTTTCTATTTCGTTTATTCCTTCTAATTTAATTTTTAAAGAAGCCAGTGAAATTTGATTATGTACATCTTCATCAAATACTGCGATTAACTTTTTTAAAGGTTCCATTTTTAGAAAAGGTTCATCACCTTGCACATTGACTACGATGTCACAATCAATATTTTCTACGGCTTCAGCAATTCGATCACTGCCAGTTTCATGTTCGCCAGTCATCACGGCATTTCCGCCCATGCTCGCAATTTCGTTAAATATAATTTCGGAATCGGTGGCCACAAAAACTTCATCGAATAAATTGGTGTCGACAACATTTTGATAAGTGGTCGCAATGACCGTTTTATTTCCTAAAATTTCCATCAATTTACCTGGAAATCGACTGGCTTGATAACGCGCCGGAATAACTGCTATAATTTTTAATTTCATTGAATATTCAATCGAATAATTAAGATAATTTGGTCAAGGCTTGTTCAAGTTTCGGCAGCATAATATTAATTTCATCTAAAGATACTCCTCCTGCTGACGCACGGAACCATGGAACAACGCTCGTATTTCCGAAGGCAGAAAACGGTACTAAGGCAATTCCTGCTTCTTCAATTAAATAGAAAACGATATCTGAAGAATCCTTAATAACCGATCCATTCGGTTTTGTTTTACCGATATAATCTAATTTGATAGTCAAATAAAGAGCACCCATCGGCTGAATACTATCTACGGCAAGTCCTTTCTTTTTCAAGTTTTGAATTCCATTATGAAGAACCGTTAAACTCTTAGCGATTTTGCCTTTAAAATCATCAACAAATTCATCTACTTTTTCAGGGTGATTTAATAAAACTGAAACTGCTTCTTGCTCCGGTTTCGGTGCCCAGGCTCCAATATGTCCTAGCAACGCTTTCATTTTATTGATAACGAGCAGCGGCCCAAAACTCCAACCGACCCTAATACCGGTAGCGGCAAAACATTTAGAAGCGCCATCAATATAAATCGTAAACTCCTTTAATTCTGGAAATAAAGAAACCGGATCGAAATGTTCACTATCAAAAGTGAGCATCGCGTAAATTTGATCGTACAACAAATACAAAGGTTTTTCTCCTTCGCCGCGGGTTTTATTTTCCTCTATAATTAATTCGCAAATGTCTGAAAGTTGTTGTTTCGTAAACATCGTTCCCGTCGGATTCAACGGAGAACAGAGCGCGATTAAAACCGCTCCTTTAATATGAGGTTTTAGATCTGCTACTACTGGTAAAAAATTATTTGAGACTAAGGTTTCGATTTCGATTTTCTGTGCTTCGGTAAGCGACGCGTAATGATTGTTATTCCAGGAAGGAACGGGGTAAATTACTTTATCCCCGGGATCCACAATCGTTTTGAAAGCAGCGTAAATCAATGGTCTTGAACCACCCGCGACTAAAATCTCATTTTCTGAATAATCTAATTTCCATCGATTTTTTAAATCTGTTGAAATTGCTTTTCGCAAGGAAAGTAATCCGTTAGCAGGCGGATAATTTGTCATATTATTCTGATACGCTTTGTGAACTTCCTCTTTCAACAAATCAGGAATTGGGTAGATATTAGAATTAAGATCTCCAATTGTTAAGTTCACGATCTCTGCGCCCTGTGCTTTTAAGTCATTGACTTCATTTCCAATTTTAATAATTTCGGAGCCGATTAAATTGGCAGCCATTTTAGATACTTTCATAGGATATTATTAGAGTATTTTTGAATTACAAGAAGTCTAAAAGTAAAAACTTCAGATTACAAAAAAAGAAATTTTCTAAGATTGAATCTGAAGTCTGAGTTGATCGTAATTAAAGTTTTAGATCTTCTTTAACTTGATTTATTTTCTGCTTTAATTCTTCCGCTTTACCATTAAATTCTTCTTTGGAATCAATTTCACCTTTTACAGAAACGTAAAATTTAATCTTAGGTTCTGTACCAGAAGGTCGAACGCAAACTTTCGTTCCATCTTCGGTATAATAAATTAAAACATTAGATTTTGGGATTTCGTCCATCACCGATTTTTCATTATCGAGAAGATTTAAAGAAGTCTGTTCTTGATAATCTTTAACTTCGATCACTTTTGAACCTGCGATTTCTTTCGGTGGATTTTCACGGAAATCTCTCATCATCTGAATAATTTCTTCAGCACCAGTTCTACCTTTTCGAACCACATTGATCAGTCCTTCATAATATAATCCAAGATCTTTATAAATCTCGATCAGATATTCAAACACGGTTGTATCGTTGGCTTTACACCACGCAGCAATTTCACAAGCAACTAAAACAGATCCGCAAGAATCTTTATCACGAACAAAATCTCCAGTCATAAAACCAAAACTCTCTTCGCCCCCGCAAATAAATTGTTCTTCTCCTTCGAAATCACGAATCATTTTACCGATCCATTTAAATCCAGTTAATCCAACTTTACAATCCACGCCAAATTTCTCAGCGATATCGTAAAAAATATCTGAAGTCACAATGGTAGAACCAATGAATTCTTTGCCCGTAATTTTACCGGCTTTTTTCCACTGATCTAAAATGTAATAGGTTAAAATAGTATTGGTTTGATTTCCATTTAACAGTTGCATTTCTTCTTCTAAATTTCGTACTGCAATTCCTAGTCTATCGCCGTCTGGATCAGTTCCAATAACGATATCACCATTGGTAATTCTTGCTAAATCCATTGCCATTTCCAGGGCAGCAGGATCCTCAGGATTCGGTGAAGATACCGTCGGGAAATTACCGCTTGGAATCATTTGTTCCGCAACGTAATTTACTTTCTTAAATCCTGCTTTTTCTAAGGCTTGAGGAATAGTAGTATAAGTTGTGCCGTGAATAGAAGTGAAAACAATGTTTAAATTATCTCTTCCTACATTTTGGTAGAGTGAATTTTTGATACAAGCGTCGATATAAACCATATCCTGCTCTTCACCAATCCATTCAATTAAATCATCGTTTCCGTTAAATTTAATTTCATCGAATTTTACCGAGTAAACTTCGTTAATAATTGCTTCGTCATCTGGTGGAACGATTTGCGCACCATCATCCCAATATACTTTGTAACCGTTATATTCAGGCGGATTATGAGAAGCAGTTAATACAATTCCTGCATTGCAATTATTATCTCTTACGGTAAATGAAAGTTCTGGAGTTGGACGGTGTTCTTTAAATAATAAAACTTTAATTCCGTTGGCGGTCAATACATCTGCACACATTTTTCCGAATTCTTTGGAGTTGTGACGAACATCGTAAGCGATCGCCACTTTAATTTCCTGATTTGGAAATTGTTGATGCAAATAATTCGCTAATCCTTGAGTTGCTTGCCCGAGCGTGTATTTATTTAAACGATTCGTTCCAACACCCATTATTCCACGCATTCCTCCTGTGCCGAATTCTAATGCTCGATAAAAAGAATCTTCTAATTCTTCAGATTCAGTATCGATCCAATTCTGAACAGTGTTTTTTGTCTCTTCGTCAAAAGTATCTGTTAACCAGAGCTTTGCTTTTTCTAAAGTCGTCATATCGTAATATTTTTTCTAATTAAAGTTTTTATTTGGTGCAGTTTAAACAAAATTATAAATCATTTTATTCTAACTCTTTATGCTGCACCGTCGCGGTCTCATCGATTTTTATGGCGCTTATTGGATCATCATAATACGTCAGTTTCGCAGTGTTTTTAATCGATCCTTTTAAAGAATCTTTAACATTTACTTCTGCATAATTTTCGTTTTTAGACGTAATATCTAAATGGGTGATCAACCAATAAGGAGCGATAATACTGGCAGTATCGGAGATTTTTAAGACGGCATCTTTTGTTTTACCTAAAAAATTAGCGCGACTTTTTTGCGTCATTTCAACTTCTGCTCTTCTCGAATTAACCGATCCAATAAATTTAGCGTTATTTTTTAGTTTAAGTCGAAAATTGTCAGTTTTAATTTCACTTGAAATATTAAGTTCTACAGATTCTGACAAAGAAACTTGCTCTAAATTATATTTTGAATAAATAGTGATGTTATAAAAGTCGACTCCTTCCGTTTCGCGACTTTCGGCGATTGATAAAGTTTTATCTTTTACTTTAATTTTTAAATTATCACCAACATTTTTATACGTTTCAACATTTACAAAGCTGCTGTCACTTTTAATATAAAAAGCACGAAACTTACCGTTTAGATTAAGGTTAACAAAATCTTCTACTTTAAAATCGGTACTAGTAATATCTCCTTTCGGACTTACTTTTCCGCAAGAAAATAGTGCGAGTAATAATAGTAGGTATAATGCTTTTCTCATTGATGGTTGGTATAGTCTTTCGACAAATCGATATTTCTTAATTTTAAATTTCCTCTTCAATATGATAATTCTCTTGATCCCGATTGGTTCTAATGATCATTTCACCTAAAAATCCAGCAATGAATAGAAGCGTGCCCAAAATCATCATGGTTAAAGCAATAAAAAACCAAGCATTATTGGTTAGTAAATGTCCATAAACTCCGCGAGAAACATCAATTAGTTTAGAAATTCCCAGCCACAATGCAGATAAAAATCCTACTATAAACATGACGGTTCCGACCGCCCCAAACAGATGCATCGGTCTTCCACCAAATCGGCTTACAAACCATAAAGTAATTAAATCTAGAAATCCACGTACAAAACGTTCAGTTCCAAATTTAGAAACTCCATAAGGTCTGGCCTGATGCTGAACCGTCTTTTCTGTAATTTTACGGAAACCTGCATTTGCCGCCAGTACTGGAATATAGCGATGCATATCACCATATACATCAATTGATTTTACAACCTGTTTTCGGTAGGCTTTTAAGCCGCAATTAAAATCATGCAATTCAACGCCAGAAACTTTTCGGGCGGCAGCATTAAATAATTTAGAGGGAATATTTTTAGTCATTACGTTATCGTAACGTTTCTTTTTCCAACCAGAAACGATATCATAACCTTCTGACTTAATCATCGAATATAATTCGGGGATTTCTTCTGGAAAGTCTTGTAAATCGGCATCCATCGTAATAATCACCTCGCCGGCTGCTCTCGCAAACGCTGCATGAAGCGCTTGGGATTTACCATAATTTCGCGAAAATTTAATTCCGTGAATCTGCGGATGTTGAACTTTCAAATTTTCAATAATACTCCAGGAAAGATCGGTACTGCCGTCATCTATAAACCAAACTTCGTAAGAAAGACGGTGCAATTGACAGACGTTGTCAATTCTAGTAAAAAGTTCTTCCAGAGATTCTTCCTCGTTTAAAAGCGGAATGATGATGGATAAATTCATTAATTATTAAGGATTATTTGAACAAAATTAAGAGTTTAATTTTTGAAATCACCATTTTCGGGCGTTGATTAAAATCAAATCTCCACTCTACTGCGGAAGAAACTTGCAAAAAATGTTGATAATATCACGTAGAAAAGAAGGATTGCCGCAAAATAGTAGGTGAACTGGCGGAAACTAAACATGTCTTTTCCTTTGATCATTTCGGGTGAAAAACTTTGTTTTCTTTCTTGATATTTGGTCTCTAATTCTGCTATTTCTTCAGGTGTTTGCATCAACTGTTTTGCCTTATTATACTCGGCATCCAGTTCAGATTTTTGTCTTTCGATGTATTGAAAGTTCAATAAATCTTTTGCAGCAGGATCTACTACATTCAGAAATAAAAACATTCCGAGCACTGAAAGAATCCCACCGACAAACATGGGTTTAAAAGCGCGGCCAAATGAAGCCCGAAATCCCATTTTGATTCCCGCTTTTTTAACGGATTGTATCGATATATAAGCACCAGTTAGGTAGATTGCGGGCATTAAAAAAGCATTAATGAGGAGAGAATTGTTGAAGTATTCGGTATTCATCCCGAAAAAGTACATTGTTAAGAAGACAACCATTGTAGTTATAAATAGCATGAAACCAATGTAATAGACATTTTTGACCATAGTAGAAGAAATAATTTTTATATTTTTAAAGTGTAGAATTTTGAAATTTCAATTAATCGCGTATCTTTGCAACGGCAAGTCCTAAACAACCAGCTCCTGAAACTCCTCCAGGGTGGGAACGCAGCAAAGGTAATTGGTCGTAGCGGTGTGATTTAGGTAGCTTGCCATTTTTTTTTCTTTATTTCTCTCTTTCATTTTACTTACCTTTCTCATTATCAATTTCTTCACTACTTTTTAAAATATTTGTTCATCAATTTTGAACATTTTTTTTTGCATTTTGAATAACAGTATTATTAATTCAAATTTCTGATTAAACTATAAACTCCTCTCCTAACTTCGGCAAAATTAAATCGATATTTCTTTCTTTAAATATTTGATGCGCCATAGCATGATTAATTTCAATCGGTGGAAAAGTATCGAAATGACAACCGATAACTTTCTTGGTTTTTAATAATTCTGCTGCTGCAAAACTGGCTTGATTCGCGCACATCGTATAATGACCGCCAATTGGCAAAATTGCTAAATCAATCGCCCCAAACAATTTCGGAAAAACTTCCATATCAGCCATTACTCCAGTATCCCCAGCGAGATAGATATTTTTACCTGCAAATCTAAAAATATAACCTGCAGGTTCACCGCCATACGATCCGTCTGGGAAAGAACTCGTGTGACTTGCTGCGACCATGGAGATTTTTAAATCTTCAATGCTCGTCGTTCCACCAAAATTAATATCGACAGAATTCGGATGACTAAAAAAACCGCAGATTTCTGGCTGTCCAATGATAATTGCATCTGGATGATTTGTTAAAACTTCTTTCACATCGCCAATATGATCGCCGTGAGCGTGTGTAATTAATACGTAATCAATTTTTTGATCAGCTATTTCGAACTTGGTTTGTTCTTTCTGATAATTATAAAAAGGATCGCTTAGGATTGTTTTTTCTTTGTACGTAAATAAGAAACAATTTTGTCCGAGAAATTTAATAGTCATTTTACAATTGAATTTGAGTTAAAAATAATTTAATCCTGCTGCGACAAGAACAGCCATAGTCAAAGTTAAAATTCCGACTTGTTTTAAGAATGGATCTAGTTCTTTAGGCTCTTTTACCTGCATGATTTTCCGACGTAAACCCGTCATAGGGAGCATTAGGATGAAAAATATAAAAGCGTAGTATTTTCCTTCAGTATGAAGTTCATTCATCATCATGAAAACCAACATTAGCAATAATGGAAGTTGTAATAAAACAATTTCATAGACCATTGCTTTTTTAAAACCTAGACGCAACGCCAAAGTTTTCTTTCCGCTCGCGGCATCACTTTCGATATCGCGCATATTATTGAGATTTAGCACTGCGGCGCTTAATAAACCAACCGCAGTTGCAGGTAGTAACATATCCCAATCGAATTCTTTAGTGAATAGAAAGTAACTTCCGCAAACTGAAACCAAACCAAAAAATATAAAAACCATTAGATCTCCCAAACCTAAATATCCATAAGGATTTTTGCCGATTGTATATCCGACAGCTGCCAAAATGCAGGCAACTCCTAACCCAACAAAAGTGTAAAATTCATTCATCAAGTTCTCTCGGAAAAAAGCCAAATATAAAAGTGCAATCGTGGTAACAAGTGATAAAAGAGAAAAGAGAATGACCGCGTTCCGCATTTGATTTGCTGTTATTCTACCGGACGCCACGGCTCTTTTTTCCGCTTCATTTACTCTAAGTTTGTCCGTGCCTCTTATGCCGTCGCCATAATCATTGGCAAAGTTGGATAATACTTGATACAACAAAGTAACTAAAAGTGCCAGTGCAAAAATCTTCCAGTCCCACGTGCCACCATTTTCAAGAATTCTCCATCTTGCGATGAATGAGCCTAAAATAATTCCACTCATCGAAAGTGGTAAGGTCCGCAGTCGCGCTGCGCTAATCCAATCCTTCATTATTTACATCCAATTTTTTGCTGAAGATTCCACTTTATACAAGCAGTAATTTGCTAAATTTTTCAGATCTGAAATCTTCGCAGTTTTCATTTTGATACTTCCGCCGGCGGTACTAAAAAATATATTTCCCAGCCCGGATTTTCTTTGCCAGAAATATTGAGAAATTTTTATTGTCTGGATTTTTTCAATCTGCAGGGTTTTCTGCTCAATATCCCAAATCCCAGTTTGTTTTTTTATAAATTCCTCATTGTAAGACAAACGACTGTTCGTAAACGAAAAATATATAATCACAGCCGCAAAAATACTATAAAAAATAGAATAAAGTAAAATAGGAGCACTTTCTGAAAATAGGAAAAAACCACCCGCTACAGGAATAATTACAAAAGCAACCGTTCGGGAAATAATAAATCTAAAATTTGGTTTTAAAACCTTTGTAAAAACTGGAATTTCTTTATACAAAAATTCGAGAATAGAATTTTTCTCGTTTTCATCACAACCCAAAATGTTGCTTGAGTTATTTTTGGAATTTTCATCTCCAATTTGATTGAATTTTAAATGCAGAACATCCCACTTTTTCTGAAGATAATTTTGAGTAATGGTAATGATTTGTACTTTATCTTTATTGATGAGTTGATTTTTAGTGTTAAACAAACCATATTCAACAGATAAATAATAATCAAATTTAGAAATGATTAAATTATAATACACTACAAAAGTGCGAACTACATTAATTAATATTCCAAAAATGGCCACTAATAAAAAAGCCGCCAAAAACGCAAAAACAGAAAGAGTTTCAAAACTTTCATAAGCGACTTTATTTTTCAAGTATTCTTCTAAATCTAAATTAAAATTTTGAAAAAGCTGTTGGGAAAAATAGACCAGTAAACTGATGAGGGCGAAAAAACTTTTAACATAATTTGCCGTTACGGCATATTTCAATAAGGACGTATTTGAGATCTTTATTTGCGGAATCTGTTGTATATCTGAAGATAACTTTTCTGCAACTTCAGTCTTTCTATCAAGCAAGTAACTTCTTAAATATTGAGCATTTTCATTTGAAATAGCCTCAATCGTAATTTCCTTTTTATCTGTGCCAGGAGAATCAATTTCTAACTGATAAATATCCAGTAAGCGATGAAAGAAAGGTTGATTGATATTGACTTCCTGAATCTTGCTTTTCTCTAAAAGAATGGTTCTTTTATTTAAAATTCCTTGTCTTATGATGAATTCATCATCTTCAAAATTAATCTCGTAAGTGAAGTATTTGTATTTGATATAAGCGTTAATGGCTACGAACACTAATGAAACAAGCGCAATCAGTAACAGAATTTCTACCGCAGATTCCTTCTTTTTAAATAAAATAAAAAGAACAAGAAACCAAAAATTCTTTAGCAGTTTTCCGTAGAATAAAAGCGCCAGAATAATAATTCCTTTTTTGGATTGATATTGTGCGGAAGAAAAATCAGGATTCATTCTCTAAAATTTCCTGTACATTTAGCTCTTCAGATTGCACACTTTCCGACTTAATTTTATTTAAAATCAGTTGATTGATCTTTTCTGCCTGTTCTTTATCTAATCCGTTGATTTTAATATCACCATTGTCTTGTCCGGCAGTATAAATCGAGATAGATTTTATTTCTAAAATTCTACTGATCCAACCCTCTTCCAGATTTACGTGTTGAATCCTATTGTAAGGGATTATGATCGTATTACTTTTTATTAAACCATACTGATAAATAATGTCGTGGGTTCGAGTAGCAAATTTTCTTTTGAAAAACGCAAAATAAGAGATCACGTAATTGGTGATCAAAAATAAAACTACTGCTAAAAGCACGTATTTAAAGTAAATTCCAAAAAAATCAGGTTGTACGAAATTAAATATGAGTAAAGCAGCAAGAAAAATGATTGAAAAAATTAACCAATTAAAAAACACCACCCATCCATATTTCCGGGAAATAGGCCGTAATTCTACCGCTGCAAAATCAGGCAAATTCTGTAAAGTAATTTCTGAATTCTTGAACTCCATTAAACTAATTAAGAAATCCAGTTATTATCTCCGAAGTCCGGTTTTCTCTTTTCAAGGAAAGCATTTCGGCCTTCTTTTGCTTCTTCGGTCATGTAGGCTAAACGAGTCGCTTCACCTGCAAAAACTTGTTGTCCGACCATTCCGTCATCTGTTAAATTCATTGCGAATTTCAGCATACGAATAGACATTGGAGATTTACCTAAAATTTCTTCTGCCCATTCGTAAGCCGTATCTTCTAATTCAGCATGAGGGATTACGGCATTAACCATACCCATATCCGCCGCTTCTTGCGCAGAATAATTACGTCCTAAAAAGAAAATTTCTCTGGCTTTTTTTTGTCCAACCATTTTTGCCAAATACGCCGACCCATAACCACCGTCAAAACTGGTTACATCGGCATCGGTTTGTTTGAAGATTGCATGTTCTTTACTCGCTAAAGTTAAATCACAAACAACGTGTAAGGAATGTCCGCCACCAACGGCCCAACCATTTACGACCGCAATAACTACTTTCGGCATAAAACGAATCAATCGCTGAACTTCTAAAATATTCAACCGATGTCTTCCGTCTTCTCCGACATAACCTTGTTCTCCGCGTGCTTTCTGATCACCACCGCTGCAAAAAGCATGACCACCATCTTTGAGACTTGGACCTTCGCCAGTCAGCAAGACAACGCCAACAGAAGAATCTTCGGAAACGTGGTAAAAAGCATCATATAATTCTGAGGTTGTTTTCGGGCGAAATGCATTGCGCACTTCTGGCCGGTTAAAAGCGATTCTTGCGACGCCGCCTTTTTTCTGATAGGTAATATCTTCGTATTCTTTGACGGTTTTCCAGTCTGACATTTTGCGTAAAATTTTGCGTAAATATAGGTAATTTTAGAAGGGTCGTCCAAATGAAAGCAACACCTAATTAGGCGAATTTGCAGTTGTAGAAGCAAGCAGGTTTTATTTTTTATAAAAGTTTTCACCCGCTGTCCACTATACCTACCTACCGTTAAGCAGGAGAATTTTGAATAAGATATTTTTTCGAATTAAAAATCTTTTTCAAAAAGTTCATCTTTTTCTTGCAACACTTTTTCAGCTTCTTCGAAATCACGTTCGCTAACCATTAAATAGTAATTTTGAGTGATCGGAAAAACAGCGATATTATTCACAAATTCGTTTTTAATATAACTAGGGATCTCTCTGGACGAGAGTTTTGTTTTGGCTAATTCAATTTCATATAAATACGATGATTGAAAGATGGCGAGTAATTCTGACATATTTTCTTTTTCTGAAAGTTACTTATTTTTTCAATAAATATGTTGTGCGACAACAATTAAGTAAGAAAAATTCAATCTTGTTGTAGCCCCGATGTTCTATGTTAACTTGCAAATTATTTAGGTTAAAATTTTTAAGTTTTTTTGATAATCTTGTTGATATGCAATTTTGTTTTTTACGACACCAAAACAAATTCTTAAGAGTTTATTACAAACTGCAATCA
>JBBSRZ010000038.1:0-23255 GCA_038242555.1 Flavobacteriales bacterium
GCTGGAATATGGAATCGTGAAAAATAACGAAATGTTAATTTCTAATAGCAATTTTTCCAAGTATGCAAATCAAGAATTAGTAATTAAAAATGATAATAGGGTAAAGAGTGAGGAAAATGAAGAATTAAAATATGACATTTTTCAAAAGACTATTAAATTAGATAAAATTGAGACCTTTTCTGTTGCAAATTCTAATGTTATTTTTCAAATTCAATATAAAAATAAAGGCAAAAATGTCATTATTGAAGATACATTACCAAACTTTGATTGGAAAATCATAAATGACCAAAAGAAAAAAATTGGTAAATACGAGTGCACTAAAGCTATATGTGAATTTAGGGGTACTAAAATTGTCGCATATTTTGCGGAAGAGTTACCTTTTTCTTCTGGACCGTGGAAATTTGCAAAACTACCGGGCTTAATCTTAGAAGTTTTCACCGAAGACAGCCCCCTTGAATATCATTGGTATGCTACAAATATTACCTACCCTTTTCAGACAACGGAACAAATTAATTTTCA
Source organism: Flavobacteriales bacterium (assembly GCA_038242555.1). GTDB lineage: Bacteria > Bacteroidota > Bacteroidia > Flavobacteriales > Weeksellaceae > Kaistella. Next base: position 520 of record JBBSRZ010000038.1, read on the forward strand.
AAAAGAACAATATATAAATGATATCATATCGATGAAAGAATATATGTTGAAAAGAAATGAAGAAATTACGGAAAGAAATGAAATTGTTGATTCTAGAAAGCCTCAAGGAGTTACATCACAAAAAACTGTTACAACAAGGGCGGGTGTTGAAAAAACATTTGAATGGGAATAATGCTCAAAAACTATTTTATTTATTTTTTTCTTTTTGCTGTTATTCAAATTAACTCTCAGATAAACATCAAAGGGAAAATAACAGATCACACTCAAAAGTCAATCAATTCCGCGAGTATTATTATTAAAGACATTAACGATAATATTTTAAACTATACGATCTCTGATAGCGAAGGAAATTATACTACAAATGTAATTTTCTCTGAAACAATTATAATTGTTGTAAATTCAATAAACTACAATAAAATAGTAAAGCAGATAAAACCATCAAATAATAATTCACTAGAATTCAATTTTGAATTGTCTCCTAAAATAACAGAAATAAAAGAGGTCTTTTTATTAAAATCAAAACCAATAACTTTCGAAAAAGATAAGATTATTTTCGATGCGAAATCATTTACACAAGGCAATGAACAAGTTGTTGAAGATTTATTGAAAAAAATACCAGGTCTTGTTGTTACAGATGATGGAACGATAAAAGTAGGCAATCAAGAGGTTGAAAAAGTAATGGTAGATGGTGACGATTTTTTTGAGAAAGGCTATAAAATTGTAACCAAAAATATGCCTGTTAATCCAATTGATAAGGTAGAACTATTACAAAAATACTCAAACAACAGACTCTTAAAAGGAATTGAAAACAGTCAAAAAGTAGCATTAAATTTAACTCTTAAGGACGGTTACAAAAGACAATGGTTTGGAAACGTAGAAGTTGGGGGTAGCATTGCACCGGAAAATCGCTATGAATTACGGGCAAACATGATGAATTTTGGAAAAAAAAATAAATTTTATTTCTTATCAAATTTTAACAATATTGGTTCTGATGTTACAGGTAATACAGATCTTCTTATAAAATCTAGTTCTCAAAATGAACCTTCTACTATTGGAGATAACCAAACAATAAACCCTTTATTAAATTTAGATTTATCCGCACCTAATTTGAAACAAAAAAGAACAAACTTTAATAATGCTGAACTTTTTTCCTTAAACAGTATTTTTAAAATTAATAATAAACTGAAATATAAAATTTTAACTTTAATCAATACTGATGAAATTGATTTTTTTAGAAATAGTACGCAAAAATATATTCTGGAAAACTCAACATTTACAAATGTTGAAAATTTTATTGGCAGAAAAAAAATTGCGGCAGGAATTGGGAGGGTGGATCTGCAATATGATATATCTGAAAATAAATCATTTGTATCAATTAGCAAATTCAACAAAACCGATGAGAATAAAAAAAGTCAGTTATCATTCAACAATCTGCCACTATCGGAAAATTCGAAAAATAATAACACATTTTTTAGTCAAAAATTTATATATACTCACCAATTAAAGTCAAATACAGTTTTTTTATTGACCGCAAATTATATTTCGGAAAAACTCCCTCAGAAGTATTCTGTAAATAATTTTACTAGTTCATCTATTTTTGAGAATGTCGTAGCAAATAATACCTTTCAGTTAAGCAATTCAAAAATGCAATTCGCAGGATTTGAGGGACATTTAATAAACAGAAAAAAAAACAATAACTTGTTAGAAATTCGATTTGGAAATCGATTCCGTAAAGATGAATTGCAAACAAGTTTTGAAATAAATAACGATGATAATGTCGTTTTAAAGCCTTCAACTTTTCAAAATGATATTGTTTATAATGTAAACGATTTGTATTTACTAGGTAAATACAAATTCCAGTTTGATAGTTTCAGTGTTTTTACTCAATCTGAAATTCATCAGATAAATAGTTCTTATAATAATGATAACATCACATACATTAATAAACCATTTTATATTGTTCCGAGAATTGGTATTGAGTGGAAACTTAATGATAGGAACAAACTGCAAGCCTTTTATTTTTATAATACCACTAATTCAAAAATTTTAAATGTTTACAACAATTTTGTTCAGACTGGCTACAGATCATTTACTAAAGGATTGGATCAATTTAATCAACTTAATTCATCAAGTGCAAATTTAAATTATGCGTTAGGAAATTGGGGTAATAAATTTTTTGCAAATGCTAGTTTTCAGTATACAAAGAATCATGACTTCTATAGTAATAATTCGGTTATTACTCAAAATTTAACTTTATCAGAAGCATTAATCATTAAAAACAGTGATTTTGTTTCTTTTAATTCTGATATAAATAATTATGTTAAACCCCTAAAATCAAATTTTAAATTAATTTTAGGAGGTTCATCGTCCACATTTAAAAATATTGTAAACGACTCAGAATTACGGGAGATAAAATCTACTTTTTATGATTACGGGTTTGAGCTCCGCTCTAGTTTCAAAGGCATTTTCAATTATCATATAGGATCTAAATGGAATTCTACAATAATGCGAGTTAATCACTCGCAGTCTTTCACAAATAACTATTCCTTCCTCGATTTGTTTTTTTTATTTAATGACAAACTAAATGTCGAGATAAAATCTGAACATTATCATTTTGGCAATCTCAAGCGAGATAAAAATAATTACATGTTTAGTGATATTTATTTGAGATATAATATTTTAGAAAATAAGTTTACTGCATCCGCAATTGCAAACAACCTCTTTAATACCAAAACTTATAATGATTATATGATAAGTGATACTGCTATCTCTAATACAGAGTATAAATTATTGCCAAGATATTTTTTACTAAAATTAGAATATAGATTTTAATACGATGTACAAATTATTACATTTGCCATATTAACAATAGAAAACACAACATCATAACTGATCTGCCCCCTTTATTAATAGGAATATTCAGTCTTTCTGGCAAAAGGAATTATCCTTGGAAAACTTACCACCGAATTAGGTACTAATACGACCTATATCTCGCAATTTATTAATCAAAACTCCACTTTTGAGTGTATCTAAAAAGGGGAAGATTACAAAAGTAATTTTAAAATTTATATCAATAAATTAAGGATTAGTGATGCCAGAGAAAAATGTGTAGTGACAAGGAATTGCGAAAAAATGTAACTGACGATATTGCAAGTGACTGTGTTTTCACCAACAGACAAAGTTTCTCCAATTTATTTTTCGAACAAAACGAAATCCGTCCCGCTGCTTTTATTAAAAAAAGGAAGAAGAAATTGATCGTTAAAAATTCTTTTTCTATAAAAAAATAACCACTACCTTTGCACTGCTTTTAGAAAAGGGAATCGTGTGTAAATCACGGACTGTCCCCGCAACTGTAAATCACGATAAGTGAAACTGCAATACAACCACTGAGCAATCGGGAAGGTGCAGTTTTGTGAAAGTCAGGAGACCTTACTACAAAGCTTTAACTTAAAAAACGCTTTCGGAGGAAAGGCTTAATCCTATGACTATAAAACACGCTTTTTCTGCGATCTTCCTTTTTTGCTTTTTATTTACCTTTTCTCAAGAGAAAGAAATCGACACCGTTTTTGTGTTCGACAATCAATTAAAGAATTCTAAAAAGTTCCAGAAAATTGAACGATTAACTCAAGAAGATTTACTAAAAAACACGACCAACCTTTCCGAACTTTTACGGTTTCAATCACCAGTTTATATTAAAGAAAACGGACGTGGAATGGTTTCTTCGCCTTCTTTTAGAGGAACTACTGCACAACAAACTGCTTTTATCTGGAACGGAATTAACATCAATTCTATTCTTTTAGGACAAGGCGATATTAATAATTTAAATCTTTTAGGCTACGATCAACTTGAAGTGAAATCTGGAGGTGGAAGCGTTATTTATGGAAGTGGCGCGATTGGCGGGAGTATTCATTTGAATAATGAGTTGAGTTTTAATAAGGGATTTAAAACAAATTTATTTTTGGAAGGTGCTTCTTATAATACTTTTAATTCTTTTCTGAAAACTTCTTATAGCGACGAGAAATTCTCCATTAAAGTCTCAGGAAATTTTGTAAAAAGTGATAACGATTATGAGATTCCAGAAAAAGACTACATTAATTTAAACGGACAATACGTTAATCGTACTTTCAATCTAGGTGCGGCTTATAAGATTGATCCAAAAAATATGTTGTCCTGGCAAACTCAAATTTATGATGGTGCACAACATTATCCCACGTCGGAGTTTGGAACTAAAACTAAATATCTCACCAACACACTCCGAAGTTTAATAAATTGGAATTTTAATTCAGCGAAAATTATTAACAATTTTAAAGTTGCTTATCTCCAGGATGAATTTCAATATTTTGATGATATTGACCAGCCAAAAAGTAGCGGCGGAACTGCGAAAACGTATCTAGCGAAAAATGATTTCAATTATTTATTTAATGATCATTTCGCGTTTGATTTTATAACCGAATATCATTTGGATCAAGGTCAAGGTTACGAATCAGGAATTAGTCATGTTGAAAGAAATGCAGGTTCAGTTGCTGGTTTACTAAGATGGAATCCGAGTCGGAGGTTTAATTTTGAAACTGGTTTAAAAAAAGATTTTGTCGAAGATATTACGACTCCCGTATTATTTTCATTTTCAGGAAAGATGAATGTAAATAGTTGGTATTCTGTGGTTTTAAATACTTCGAAAAACTTTAGATATCCATCATTTAACGATTTATATTGGCAACCAGGTGGAAACTTAGATTTGAAACCAGAAGTTTCTTATCAGGCAGAATTAGGAAATAATTTCAAATATAAAAATTGGAAACTCAATCTTACACCATATTACATAGATCTGACCGATATGATCCAGTGGGTACCAACATCAGATGGATATTGGTCGCCTGTAAATACGAATAAAGTGGAATCTTTCGGATTAGAATCGCAACTAAATTTTGAAAAAAATATTGGTAAAAATAGAATGAAATTTTCTGCCGGTTATATTTTTACCCACTCTAAAAACAAAGAAACCGATCGATTTTTGATGTACGTTCCGAAACATAAAATCTTCGGAAATGCTAGTTATCGTTATGACTTCGCCGAACTTTTTGTGCAAGGAATGTTTAACGGTTTAACTTATACGACCAGCGATGAGAAACGCAGCGAAGCGATTGAACCTTATTTTATTATGAACGCTGGACTTAATTTGACTTTCTTCAATCATTATCAATTTGGGCTTAAAGTCAATAATATTCTAAATCAAATTTATCAAACCACAGCGTACTTTCCTTTACCAAAAAGGAATTACAGCCTCAATCTCTTAATTAACTTTTAAATAAATATAAAAATGAAACTTTCAAAAATTTTTACGTCGGCATTAGCCTTGACTTTACTTTTCAATATTTCTTGTCGAAATGAAGAAGATCCAATTACAGAAGAGCCAAAAGGCGCATATGAAAATGGACTTTTAATTTCAAATGAAGGAAATTACGGAACTCCAACTGCAACCGTTTCTTTTATTTCTAATGATTTAAACACCGTTGAAAATAATATTTACAGTGCGAATAACGATAATTCTGCTTTAGGAGATGTTTTACAAAGCATCGGTATCAACGGTGATTATGCGTATTTAATCGCAAACAATTCAAATAAAATTGAAATTGTAAACCGGTACACTTTCAAAAAAACCGCAACCGTAACGGATCAGGTTTCGCAACCACGTTATATTGCATTTGCTAACAATAATTATTATGTGACGAACACCGCTAGCTCTGCGAAATTTGTAAATGTTTACAGTACCGCAACAAATGGTTTTGTCAAAAGAATTGATCTGAAAAACACCGCAGAAAGAATTTTAGAAGCGAACGGTAAAATCGTAGTACAGAATGCTTCATTTGGATCTGGGAACAAACTAACTTTTATCAATCCAACTTCAAACAGTGTTGAAACTGTATTATCTTTACCAGAAGGTGTCATTCAGAAGACCATTTCAAATGGTGGAAATATCTACGCGATCGCTTCGACTTCTACCAACTCTTATATTTATAAAGTTGCTTCGGCGGGAACTGTAACTGCAACCACAACTTTAACAGGAATCGGTAACGCGAAGAATTTAGAAATTGATGGAAACAACTTTTACTTTAGTTCAGGATCTAAAGTTTATACCATGGATATGAATAGTACGGTTGTTCCTACAAAACCAATTATTACGGAAACTGATGAATCTTGGTCTGCATTTTATAGTTTTAATGTAATCGATGGTAAAATCTTTATCTCGAACGCAAACGGATTTACTGCAGACAGTTCGGTTAATATTTATTCTACCGCCGGAACATTACTTAAAACAATTACAACCGGAAAAGGAACCAATGGTCTTTACAAAAATTAAAAACCAAATTCCTATATATAATAAAAGCCCTTTCGAAATTATTTCGAAAGGGCTTTTAATTTTAAATTTCTTTTACATTTTTAATCCAAGAAGTTCCGCTTCTTTGATCACGAAGTTTCTCGCTTCTTCTTTATCATTTGCGATTTCTCCTTCTAAAATAGCTTCTTTTACTTTCTCTTTCAAGATTCCGATTTCTCGACTTGGCTTCAAATTAAAAAGTTCCATAATTTCTTCTCCAGAAATAGGTGGTTGAAAATTCCGAACCTGATCTTTTTCTTCTACTTCTTTTATTTTGACCGCAACATATTCAAAGTTCTTTTTGAATCTTGCTTGCTTCGCAGAATTCTTCGTCGTTATGTCGGCCTTACACAGTGTGAACAAATCTTCTAAATCCTCACCAGAATCAAAGAGTAATCGTCTTAAAGCCGAATCAGAAGTTCCATCATCGATCAAAGAAATCGGTCTCGAAGACAATTTTACTAATTTCTGCACATATTTCATATCGCCTCCCAATGGAAGCTTTAAGCGATGGAAAAGATTTTTAACCATTTTAGATCCCAGGAATTCGTGTCCGTGGAAAGTCCAACCCGTTCCGTCCATGAACTTTTTGGTTGGTGCTTTTCCAATATCATGAAGTAAGGCGGCCCAGCGGAGCCAAAGATTCTCGGTGTGTTTTGATATATTATCGACGACTTCTAAAGTATGCCAGAAATTATCTTTATGCGTTTGACCTTCAACTTCCTCGATTCCTTTCAAATTGGTTAATTCTGGAATTACCAGTTCTAGAATTCCGGTTTCCGCCATTAATTTTAATCCAACCGATGGTTTTCTAGAAAGGATAATTTTGTTAAACTCGACCATAATTCGCTCCATGGAAACGATCTTAATTCGGTCAACTTCTTTCGTAATTGCTCTTAAAGAATTTTCTTCAATATTGAAATTCAAAGTAGACGCAAAACGAATTGCGCGCATCATCCGCAACGGATCGTCGGAATAAGTTTGACTTGGTTCTAGCGGAGTGCGCAGAATTTTATCATTGATATCCTGTACGCCATCAAACGGATCGATTAATTCTCCGAAGTTTTCTTTATTTAAAGAAATGGCTAAAGCGTTTATGGTAAAATCTCTTCTTTTTTGATCGTCATCTAAAGTGCCGACTTCCACAGAAGGTTTTCGGGAATCTTCGGCGTAACTTTCTTTTCGCGCACCAACGAATTCTAAATCTAGGCCTTGAAATCTGAACATTGCTGTTCCGTAATTTTTAAAGATCGAAACTTTGGGAGATGGCTGAAGTTGAGATGCGATGGCTTTCGCGAGGTCCATTCCGTTGCTTTCTGTAACGAAATCAATATCGGTTGAGGTCTCTCTTTTCATCAATAAATCTCGAACATAACCACCAACGATAAATGCAGTTTGATCATTTTTTTCGGCTACGTCTGAAATTAGTTTAAAAAGTTTTAGATTTCTATTTTGACTAAGATTAATGTTCATAACGATTCAGCGACAATTTCTGCAAAGATAAAGGTTCTGAATCAATCGACCATTGCTAAAGAAAAGATGTAAAGTTAGATTAGAGATAAATCTAAGTCGATCAGTCTAAATGAGAAATATTTTCTACTGGGTCTACGATGTTTTTGGAAGATCTTCGAAAAGCCAGTCTCCTATTTCATCTTCTAAAAATTCGGTCTGGATTTTTACCGCATCTATAAAATCATCAGGAATATTTGGTATTTCTGTGTTTTCTAAAGTCCATAATTCTTGTGACATGATTTCATATTCTGAAAACACTCTTTTGAAGCGAGGGCTTGTTTCCTCTAGTTCCTCAATCTTCTTTTGCTGAGGCGTGAATTTTCTGTAAGTCCTTTTTGTGGTCATCTTTCTATTGGTTATAAGATTTTTATATGTTTCTATCAATGATGTTCTGTCCGTAAGATTTAAAACCAAGACGCTAACTAGTTGAAAATGATTAACAAACCTTATAATTATTCCCTTTGAGAAAATAAATGTAGACAATAATTTCAAGTAAAAAAATATTTTAACAAGTTTTTCTGATTGTTTAACATATAGTTTTAAATTTGCATCTACTGTTATGAAAAAACTTTTACTCAACCAAAAACAAGTCTTGTTATTCGCCTTCGCTGGAGCGCTAAGTGCGGTTGTAGAAATTGGATCGTTTAAAATATTCAGTGTTAAAGTTCCCTTGATTTTCGCACAAGAAAATAATTTCCATGGTGTCCATTTCCCGCTCAGTAATATCCTATCAACGACTTGCGGAATTATTACCAACTATTTTTTAAGTATTTGGTTTGTCTTTCAGCGCGGTAAACATTCGAAGCGTAAGGAGTTCGCTTACTTCATGGTTTTATCATTTTTCTCGACAGTCTTGAGTTTAACATTCTTTCAAATCTTTTTCCGGTTTATATTTAGTCAAAATTTCGATTTAGGATTCTTTGTTTTCAGTCGAGAAATGTTAAGTAAAATCGCGGCAATACTGCTGGTTTCTATTTTAAATTATTCATTGAAAAAGAAAATTATCTTTAACGGATAAAAACTAGAAATTATTTTATATCATTCAGATGAAAGGAAATTGTAAAGTAAATGACTAAAATTTTAAACTATATCTGGCGCGGCTGGATGGTCTTTTTAGGTGCGGTATTAACCATTATTCTAGGTATTCCTATTTTGCTGTTCTCCATTAGAAAAGAACATTATCGTATCGCCTATATTTTCATTCGGATTTGGTGTTTCGCAATGTTTTACGGAATGGGTTTCCGTTATGAATTAATCAAACTCACCAAAAAGACAATCGATCCAATTAAGCAGTACGTTTTTATCTCTAATCACACTTCTATTATGGATGTCATGTTGCCGTGTATCTTAATGCCGAACCATCCGCTGTGTTATGTGGGCAAAAAGGAATTAGTTAAAATTCCAATTTTCGGAACCATTTATAAAAGAATTACCGTAATGGTTGATCGAACTTCTGCCAAAAGTCGAGCAGATGTTTACCGCCGCTGCGAAGAACGAATGGAGGAAGGTCAAAGTATCGTGATTTTTCCTGAAGGTGGCGTGCCCGATGACACTTCTGTTGTATTGGATACCTTTAAAGACGGCGCTTTTATACTGGCTACAAAAACACGATCACCCATTGTCATTTTTACGTTTGTTGGTTTAAAGGAAATGTTTCCCTTCGATCATTCTAAAGGACATCCTGGGAAAGTGAAGATTTATTTCACGGATATTTTGGAGCCGAACAAGCCGATGAATGTACTGAAAGAGGAGGCGCACGAAATGATTGAAAATGTGTTGAAAAAGTAAAGCGAGTATTTAAAAGAGTTATATTTGTTTTCAAAGAAATTAAAATATCAAGATTATATGAACACTAATTCGCAACAAACTAAATGGTCGCAGTTTTTATCCTTAATTGTTGTTTTCTTCTTTTGGGGATTTGTAGCCGCTAGTAATGATATTTTAATTCCGGTTTTTAAAAAATGGTTTGTGCTAACGCAAGTTCAAAGTCAACTTGTGGCTTGGGCATTTTACTTGGCTTATTTTGTTGGCTCTGTCATCTTTTTCATCATATCATTAAAAACCGATATCCTGCAAAAATTCGGGTATAAAAAAACGCTGGCAGTTGGTTTAGTTATTTCATCGATAGGTGCTTTTCTATTTGTACCAGCAGCGTCAGCAGCAAGTTTTTGGTTTTTCTTAACCGCTTTATTCATCGTTGGTTTAGGGTTTTCTGTACAGCAAATTGTAGCAAATCCTTTAGCTATAAAAATGGGTGATCCACAAACTGGCGCACATCGATTAACAATGGCGGGCGGTATCAACTCTTTGGGTACGACGATCGGACCAATCTTAGTGGGAATTGCATTATTTGGAATGGGCGACAGAGAGGAGACCACGGTCAAAAGCAGTGAGCTGTCGAAAATCGAAATTGTAAAAAATGAGTATCAAAACCATAAGTCAGAACTTGTCAAAAACATAACAGAACTGCAAATTGATCGTCAAGATGATCCGGCTGTTGTTAATCAAGTAATTGCGATCGTTCAAAAAAATGTTTCAGATATCGATACTCAAATCGCCTCAATTGACCAAAATAGTAGTGCGACAGAAAATCAAATCGATGCTTACTCTTTAAAACTGGGCGAAATTAAACAACGTTCTACCAATATCACTTATCCTACGGGGTTTGTTAAAGAGCATTTGAAATTGGTGAAAACGCCGTTTATCGTTTTAGGAATCGCCTTTATTCTAGTTGCGATCTTTATGTTATTTTCAAGAATTGAAGATCCTGCAAAAGAGGAAGAAGCGCTGATTGACGAGGGTTCAACGAAATTTAACATTTTTCATTACCCACAATTGTATCTGGGGATGTTAGCACTATTTCTTTATGTAGGTGTAGAGGTTTCTATTATCAGTAATCTTCCCGCACTATTACACACGAAAGAATTTGGAGGAATTCTCGAATACAATATCGCCCCATTTGTTTCTTTGTACTGGGGAAGTTTAATGATCGGTCGCTGGAATGGAAGTATTAATGTTTTTAATATTTCTAAAATAAGCACAATGATCCTGAGGTTTATTGTGCCTTTTATCGCCTTTATAATTATTATTGTAGCAAACGAACTTAGCGGAAAAGATGTTTCTTCGTTCTACATTTATGCGATCTGGATCATCGCCTTCATAATCTTAAGTTTTATGGGTGGTAAAAACGCTGGAAAAACATTAATGATCTTTGGCGTTGCCGGAGTAGCGATGATGTTTCTAGGTTTGGTTTATCCGGATAAAGAGATCGCGAAATACTTCTTTATTTCAGGAGGTTTATTTTGTTCAATTATGTGGCCTTCGATCTTTGATCTGGCGATTGCAGGTCTGGGAAAAAACACGGGAAAAGCGTCTTCTTTTTTAATAATGATGATTCTTGGAGGTGGTATCATTCCTTTGGTTCAAGGTTACATTTGCGATTTTGATTTAAGCAACCCAGCGGGAATAATGGGAATTACGTGGACTCACTTCTCCTACGTTATTCCGATTTTATGTTTTGCGTATTTAGCATTCTATGGTTATTTAGCGCCTAAAATACTGAAGAAACAAGGAATTGTTATGGGTGAAAATTCCTCAAATGAAAACGAGTAAATTAAAATTACTTTATAAAAAAAGATTTTGGGCGGGTATATTACTTGCCCAATTTCTTTTGTTTTTTCTTTTATCTAAAGTCGATTTCGCAGTTGTCTTGTTCCAACGATTCTTTGAATTTCAAAAACAATTTCATCAACTCTTATTTTCGAAAATTCCATTTTCAGTTGGAGATTTCTTCTATATTATTTTAATTGTGATTTTTCTATTTTTCTTTATTAAAATTTTAAATAAAAAAAGCCGCAATAATAACGCTTTGCAGTTATTAGTATTATTAAATATACTCTACTTTACCTACCAAGTATTTTGGGGAATACTGTACTTTCAAAAACCTATTTTTGATGGATTGCCTAAGAAAGAAATTACTTCTACCGAATTAAAAACTCTAACCAAAATCTACCTTGAGAAGTGCAAAAAGACCAGAGTTCAAGTTCAGGAAGATAAAAATGGTGTCTTTAAAGTCACCAATTGTCAGCAGATAAAAGAAGAAATTTTAACAAGACAGAAATTTATTCCATCGTTTATTAACGTTAAGACGAGCACAAAAGTTCTTTCCTTTAAACCCAGTATATTTCAGTTTGTCATTAGTTACACAGGAATCTTAGGATACTACAATCCGTTCACTGCAGAAGCTCAATATAATAATGCCTTGCCTTCATCTTACTTACCTTTTACGCTTGCCCACGAAAGCGCACATCAATTAGGATATGCTAGAGAACAGGAGGCGAATTTTATCGGGTTTCTAATTGGACAAAATTCTTCGAACACCGATTTAAAATACAGCACAGAATATTTTGTTCTAAAATCATTACTCCGCGCTTTAGTAGAAAAAGACCTGGAGTTCGTGGAATCTATACTATCACAATATACACCAGAAATGCAGCGTGATCGTTTAGCGGAAAAATTGTTCGTCCAGCAACATGAAGGTTTCTTGGATGTAGTATTTGGTTTTACGAACGATTTATTTCTTAAAAGTAATCAACAGGACGGAAGCATTACCTATTCTTACTTTATCGATTTACTAATGCACTATCAACAAGTTGACAATGATTCTAAATAAAAAAGAATCGCACCTTGCGGTGCGATTCTAAAAACACAAATGATGAAAAAAAATTTATTGCTCAAAACAGTGACTGGTGTCATTCTTTTGAACACTGTAAATGTATTATTAATTTTTAAAACAACAAAACTTTTTTAAATATTTATAATAGATTTATGATTACTAATTATGTTTAGTTATTTTGCAAATAAACTCAACGATTTATAAGAATACATTAATAATAACAGGTTAAAAACAAACTGCAAAATTTCATATATGTTAGTGGTTATTGTAAATATAAGTGCGAATAGTTTTATAACGAAAAAAGTCCACCAAATTGGTGGACTTTTGTAGCGAAGACGGGAATTGAACCCGTGACCTCAGGGTTATGAATCCTGCGCTCTAACCAACTGAGCTACCTCGCCGATTTGGGTGTGCAAATATAAAAATATTTTATGAGGTAGCAAACATTAATTTAACTTTAAATAAGAAATTACATCTGCAGCGTGGTCAGGCTTTGCAATAATTTTATTATTGCCGTCTAAAACAAAATAAGTTGGTGTTGCATGCAGATTATAAGTCTCCGCAAAACTACTGTTCCAACCTTTTAATTCGGAATCATTGATCCAAGGTAACATATTGGCCTTATTGGAATAAGCCGCCATATCGTTGTCTAAAGAGAACGCAATGACTTCTCCATTCATTTTTTTTATTGCATTATACTTTTCTATGATCTTAGGCAATTCTGCTTCACAATGCGAACATGTCGAAGACCAGAAAATAATTACTTTTCGATCGGCTTTCACATCAAAAATGGACTTCGCTTTAGTATTTGTTGCTCTTGTAAAAGTATAATTTGGAAAGATTGCACCGATATCTGTCTTAGCATTGGACGCAATAGTGTTTGTTAGTCGATCGTTGATGGCACATTTTAGATTTTTCGCCTCTGTAAGATATTTGGTTTTTAGATCTTGCATGGCGTAAGTGTCAAAGATCTCAATCAATTCAGAAAGAACTGTTTGTCCGCGTGGAGTTTCTGTATTAACTGCAGCAAGCAATTTATCTACATTAGTTGTTATCGTACTTGTTGGTCCTAGATTTAAATAAGAGATCAAAACTGGTTTTAACAATGATGATGACTCCAGCAATTCATTAGACTTGGTAATAAAATTGATGACATCATCGTGCGTAACACCTTTCTTGTCGGCACTCTTTTCCAAAAATTTGCTGTAGTTGTTATTGTAAAATGAAATAAATGGAAACTTTGCCAGATTAGCAGTCGGGTTGGAAAGACGATTAATTTCTGAATCAAGCGCAGACCCAAATTCCGATTTGTTTTTATAGTAACCTTTAATCTGGTATAATGCAGGTAAGATCACTTCCTTTTTTTGTTGAACATCCTGATTTTGGCTCATGGCTAAATTGGCTTCATCCAGATAATCTACATTAACAATTTTATTTTTTTCCGTTTCAAAATTTAATTTAATGTCTTTATTTTCTGATATAAAATTAATAGAAGCGTTTGTCTCCGGAAAATACAATTTCATCATTCCACTATATGGCTGGGTGATCTTGATATCCCAACTTCCGCCTTTCTTAATGTCTTTACTAGTTAGAACATCTTTAGACCCATTCAATGTATAAACATACAACTCTGTGGGTGTAAACGACGTCGGCGCAGTAATATTAATCTTGAATTGTGCTTGGTAGGAATTTACTAAAAGCAAACTCGCAACTAGAATTATTTTTTTCATAATGTAAATTTAAAAAAAACTCATTGAAAGGTCAATGAGTTTTTTATTTATAGAACGTAGTCGTTATACTATCTGTCTTTTGATTACTTTCTTAGCATACAGAACAATAAATAATATTGCGGTTATGGCTAATATATAAACATACATATCGATCGGTGACGCAGGCGATCCTGGTCCTACTCCACCACCACCACCACCTGGAGGAGCGGCAGGAACAGGGGGAGTACTGTGTTGAGCAAAGTAACAAGTACTTACGATAAGTAGTAGAAAGGTAAATATTTTATTGAGAGATTTCATAATCTGCGCTTTTTTATTTTATCTGATAATTTTAGAACTAACTTTTTCCCCTGAGTCGGAAACTGCTGTGACGATGTAACCACTATTTGATCTAGCTAAATCAATATAAAAATCTTCATTTGCGAGAACATTGTTCTTAGAAATAACCAATTTTCCACTCATATCGAAAACCTGAACATTCGCTGTTTTCCATTTAGGATCAAACTGAATTAAATAACGATCATTATTGGAATTATAAACGATACGCGTTCTACTAGGATTAACTGCTACGTCGGTACCTAACGTACTCGATGGTTTACCAAAGTATAACATATGTTCATTCCCTGCTACGGGAATCGTTTGATTTTGTGCAATTCTTACTTCTTCACCATTTTTACCTTTGTAGAAAAAACCAATTCCTGTAGATAATTCATGAACTTTATCTTCTACCAGTTCTGCATTTTCTCTAATTTCAAATTTCAGTGATTTAATATCATCACTGTAAAGTGCTAAAGGAATACCTTTACCTTCGAAATCCACTTCGTTAGCCTCATTAATATACAACCAATAAGAATTCTTCAATTTGTCATCATATCCGCCTTTTACAGCATCTTCTTCGTATGTTCCAATGATATTTTGGCTACCTAAAGTAGACTGAACTGTTTCGTTAGTAGTGTGGCCAGATGTTGCTTGCGGATACACTACGTAATATGCTCTCGACAATTCATTTCCATCCTTATCTAAAGCTAGAATACCTAATTGTTTTAACGTTCCAGCAGAAACCCCTTTAGCGGCAGTTACTCCATAATTTCCACTAAATCTTGATTTGTATTTAAACCTACGCAATCCATCAAAACTTAAAGTTCTATCATTTCCAACTTCCGCATCATTATTTCTAAGTTTGACCACAAATGTCCCCATTGATCTGATCATCAATCCGACATCACCCGCTGGTACATTAGTACCTGGACCAAAATTTACAAATCGTGCATTACTTGAATAAGTAGCACCTTGCGAATCTGAGACTACACCTCCCGGATCAACACGAATACCACGAATACCAGCGATCTGATTTCCATCGCTTATCGTCGATTCGACTATTCCAATAGATCTAATATCGATATTTGTAAAATATGGATTTCCAAATTGGTAAATATTCTTTCCATAAGTAGGCACAGCGTAAGCATTAGCAATTTCTGGGAGCATAGTTGCATCCCAAGCATCTTGCACATAACTGTTATAAGTTTCACTATAAGAGTTTCGCCCTTGACCAGTTGACCCGAACGTTACAGAAGCTCCAGCATTAGTTAATTTTTCTGTAAAACCATTCGCGTAAGGCATACCTCGTAAAGTAAAGACAGTACCTGGTGGAGTAAGCGGATTCCCTGTCACAGAGATTGCAGGACGTGCAAAATTAATATCTTTGCCACCTATCATATAGTACTCGGTGCCTTTAATTGTAGTTCCGCCAATATTAAAAAAATCAGCCTCAACTCCCGCGTTATCCCAAACCAAAATTTCATTCTTAGATCTTCTAACGTTCGTAAAAACCTTCGCTAATTCACCGTCGAGAGTACGCAGTGATTTTTTATAAAAAGGAAGTGCTAATTGCTGATAAGTGCCATGGTTGGTAGCGATGTACTCTTTATCTACAATTCCTGTGAGGTTTGTTTGTGCCAAACCATTTATAAATAATTGGCCAAACGTTGAAGTCTCAGCATCTGTAAAATCATTATATCTCAATATGATGTTTCCACCATTTGTTTTATTTGTTGTACCAGAAACATTCAAAGTTTTTACAGCATCTGAACCGGAACCCACCACCATCACGTTTCCGTGGATGTCATATTGACCACTACCCTGAGTTTGGAGCCCTCCGCCATTGTATAAAAGAGCATTTTCCCCGATAAAGAAAACGCCACCATCTCCTACATGGGAAACGGACTGAGCAAAAGCTGGCAAACTCAACGACAAAAGCCCTAGAGTTAATAGAGTTTTTTTCATTATTTTAAGTTTTTGTGTTTTAAAAAAATATCGAACCACAAATATAGTTATTTTTTATAGTAAAAAAAGATATCAACGGCAAATTAGTGAGATGAAAATATTTTTATTAAATGGCAATGTTTTTGTTAGAGATTACCACTTTTTTCTGTGCAGCGATATTAAACATATAGTCTTCCAAAACCTTTTCAGTCGTACCACGAAGTCCTCTCGCACCTAAACCTTTTTCCATGGTTTCTTCTACAATTCTTTCAAGACCATCGGCGGTAAATTTCAACTCTACGCCGTCCATTTTGAATAGTTCCACAAATTGATTTACAATGGAGTTTTTAGGTTCCTTCATAATTCGAATCATGGTCTCTTTGGTTAGTTTTTCCAAATAAGTAATAATTGGAAACCGACCCAGAAGTTCAGGAATTAATCCAAATTTTCTCAAATCAATTGCATTTAATTGACTTAAAATATATTCTTCTTCTTCCGCTTTATTCAACTTCTCGGCACTAAAACCAATCACTTGTTTGTTCAGTCGTCTTTCGATAATTTCTTTAATTCCGTCGAAAGCGCCACCCGCAATAAATAAAATATTTTGCGTATTAACCTGAATGTACTTCTGATCAGGATGTTTCCGGCCACCTTGTGGAGGAACGTTTACAATACTTCCTTCTAATAATTTTAACAAACCTTGCTGCACTCCTTCACCCGAAACATCTCTCGTAATACTGGCATTATCTGACTTTCTTGCGATTTTATCAATTTCATCAATAAAAACAATTCCTCTTTCAGCTTTTTCAACATCATAATCGGCGACCATTAGTAATCTAGACAAGATACTTTCTACATCTTCGCCCACGTAACCAGCTTCAGTTAAAATAGTAGCATCAACAATACAGAACGGAACATTAAGTTCTCTAGCAATCGATTTTGCCAAAAGAGTTTTTCCGGTCCCGGTTTCGCCAATCATAATGACATTCGATTTCTCGATTTCTACTTC
This sequence comes from Flavobacteriales bacterium, assembly GCA_038242555.1. Lineage (GTDB taxonomy): Bacteria > Bacteroidota > Bacteroidia > Flavobacteriales > Weeksellaceae > Kaistella. The sequence goes on from JBBSRZ010000038.1 coordinate 18,081, forward strand.
ACGATTTTCATCTTTAGCGTGCAGAATTCTTTTGTAGTGATTATAAACGGCTACAGCCAATTGCTTCTTTGCCTGATCTTGCCCGATGACATATTGATCGAGAAACTTTTTTATTTCTTTAGGCTTTTTTAACTCTTCCATTGTCTGAGCAGGTAATGAAGTAGAGGTTGCACTGGTTTCTTTTACAATTCCGTGTGCTTGTTCGATACATTCTTCGCAGATAAAACCATCATTTCCGGAAATGAGCATTTGAACTTCATTTCGCTTTTGTCCGCAAAAAGAACATTGGTTTGAATTCATATATATAATTATCTAAAAGTTAAACTAATTTTGTCAAGTTAAAAAGGTTTTTAACCTCGACGTTTAGGATGAAATAATTTGTTGTTGTATATCGCGATATTCTTCGGCAGAAAGTTTTAATCGTTCATTTTTAAAATTCATATCATTCATTTTTTGAATGGGAATTAAATGAATGTGCGCATGCGGAACTTCTAAGCCAACAACAGCAACAGCAATTCTCAGGTTGGGAAATGCCTTTTCCATTTTTTTTGCTACCATTTGGGCAAAACTCCACAGGTTTTTAAAATCTTCGTTTTCTAAATCAAAAATAAGATCTGTTTCCTGCTTCGGAATTACCAAACAGTGACCTTTTACTAAAGGCATCGCATCTAGAAACGCCAAATGCTTTTCGTCTTCCGCAATCTTATAAGAAGGAATTTCTCCTTCAACAATCTTAGTGAAAATAGAAGCCATAATACTATATTTTTAAATTAAAAACCCACGCTTAGGTGAGGGTGCAAATTTACGAATTATAAAGAAAAATGATGTTAAAATACTGGTAAATTTACCGAGTATCATTAACATCATAATATTAAGTTTAATTTAAATATTCTTATTCCAAGAATATTTCTAATATTTCGAATGACAATTGATTTCCATTGGGCAATAAAATTTCAGCGCTGTCCCCAACAACTTTTCCTAACAAACCTTTTGCAATAGGCGTATTTACAGAAATTTTTCCTGTTTTTAAATCACTTTCATTATCTGGCACTAAAGTGAATTTTTGTTCTGCTTTAGTCGTGTTATTTTTAAGTCGAACCGTTGTCAAGATCGAAACCTTTGACGTATCAAGATGTGATTCGTCAATTACTTTTCCGTTAATGATCAAATCTTTCAGTTTAGAAATTTTCATTTCTAACATTCCTTGTGCTTCTTTTGCCGCATCATACTCCGCGTTTTCAGAAAGATCGCCTTTATCTCTAGCCTCAGCAATTTGCTGCGTTATTTTTGGTCGTTCAATGGTTTCCAGTTGCTCCAGTTCAGTTTTCATTTTATCTAATCCTGCTTTGGTTACGTAACTTGCCATAAATTCTAATATTTAACGTTAGTATAAAAAAATAATCCGACATTTGTCGGACAATGATTTTTGTTGATTTGTTTCACAAAGATATAAATATATTTCAAATGAAAAGAAATATCTGCAGGGCTTTTTTGGCCGTAATTCTAACTTTCACTTTTATAAATATTAACTCCTGCAGTAACCGAGAAGACACGGTAAGTTGCTTTCCCACTACTCCAATTAACGTCGTTCTTAATCTCAACTTACCTACTTATTTTCCTTTACAAAATGTAGGCGGTTGGATTTATGTTGATGAACAACAAGCCGGCACTCGCGGTTTAATAGTTGTAAAAACCACCAACGGATTTAAAATTTACGACCGAAATGCACCTCATATTTGCCCAGATAGCAACACTACTTTAAACGTAGAAAAAAACATTAAAGTAGTGTGCCCGAAAGATGGAGCAGAGTGGATTTTGATTACGGGCGAACCAATTAAAATTGCGCAAGTTTCGCCCAAAACCTATCCCTATAGTTACGATTCCAATTCCAGAGTTTTATCGATCTATTATTAATAAAGATTTAAATTTCCCTTATTAAATGAAAGCAGTAATTCAAAGAGTTTCTGAAGCAAAGGTAAAAGTCAACGGAGAAACCGTAGGACAAATTTCCAATGGATTGCTTCTTTTGATAGGAATTGACGAAGAAGATAACGCCAAAGATGCAGACTGGCTCATTCAGAAGATAATCAATTTAAGAATCTTCGGTGATGAAGCAAGTAAACTTAATTTATCGGTTCTGGATATTTCGGGTGAAATTCTTTGCATCAGCCAATTTACTTTGATCGCAGATTATAAAAAAGGAAATCGGCCTTCTTTTATTAAAGCAGCAAAACCTGCTCACGCAATTCCTCTATTTGATTATTTTAAATCGGAGATCGCTAAGTCAAATTTAAAAATTGAAAGCGGAATCTTCGGTGCAGATATGAAAGTATCCCTATTAAACGATGGCCCTGTTACCATCGTGATGGATTCCAAAACTAAAATGTAAACCAATTTTATCTTTCAACTTAAGCAACTCTTATTTTTCAGTAAATTTGAGCAAGTCCTTATTGATTAAAATGAAGAAAATAATTCTTGCTATTTCGGCTCTTTCTATTTTATCCTGTGCAAAAAAAGAAAGTTATCCAATCGAAACTGTTTCTGCGGAGAACAAAAAAATTGAATCCATGAACGTCGAGAGAAAAAAATTGAATGACAGTATTGCAATTAGAAATCAACGAAATATATTTAAAAATCTTAGTGGAAAACATCAACTTAAATACAGTACTGAAGAATCTATTGAATTTTCGGGAACCGTCAACTTTCAAAAAACCGGAAGAGATTTATATCTGATTAGGGGAACCGCAAAGTCTGGGAAAAACTCATTGAAAATTAAAGGAACAATCAAAAGAGTATCTGAAAAACATTTAAATTTCGAAGGAGAAATTACGCAAAATATCAACGGAAATATATTTAAAAGAAATAAGAATACGACTTTTCTCGATGAAGGAAAAGGAAACTTCTGGCGATTACAGAACAAAGTAAATGGTTTGGGATTTGTTGACTATATTGACATTTACTTTTAAAAAACATCAATAATGTTGAACTACGAATTAACGGGCAACGGAAAAGAACATCTTGTTTTACTCCATGGATTTATGGAAAACCTCACGATTTGGGAGGAAATGGAAACGCACCTTTCGGCGAAATTTACTTTAGTTAAAATAGATTTGCCTGGACATGGTTTATCGAAAGTTTATGGCGAAGTTCACGCTATGGAATTAATGGCAGATGAAGTGAAAAAAGTAACAAACTCTTTAAATATTGAAAAGTTTCATCTATTAGGTCACTCGATGGGTGGATATGTAACACTCGCATTTGCTGAAAAATTTCCAGATGTTTTAAAAAGCATTACTTTATTTTTTTCGTCCTACTTTGCAGATGACGCTGAGAAAAAAGAGCAACGTCGGAAAAGTTTAAGAATCATTAAAGATGCTTTTCCTAAGTATGTAAGTGCCGGAGTACCGAACTTATTTAATCCTAATGAGAAAGGTTTTTTAGAAGGAAAAATAGAAATGGCAAAAGAAATTGCACTTTCAACTGATAATGATGGTGTTCTTGCCGCGGTAAAAGGAATGATCGAACGAACTGATAAAACGGCAGTTATTAAAAAATTCGAGGGAAGAATATTAGTTCTCGCCGGCAAACACGATAATGCTGTAAAAAGTGATCTGGTTCTCAATAATCTCCCAGACAAAACCAATATAAAATCTTACTTATTAGATTGCGGACATAATGGTCACTGGGAAAAACCAAGCATTTGCGCAGAAATAATTAACACAGAATTACTGCATCATTTACCGAAGAAGTTGATATTTTAAAATTCCTCTTGTTCAATTTTTTCTTTGAAATCAACGATTGTTTCTTCCATCGATTTATCATACTTTCCACCGGCAGCGTTGATGTGTCCGCCGCCATTAAAGTACTTACGGGAAAACTGATTGACATCGACATCATCCTTCGAACGGAAAGAGATTTTTATAAAATCACCGTATAAATCTTCCATAAAGAAGGCAGAAACTTGCGTTCCCATAATGCTCAAACCGTAATTAACAAAACCTTCGGTATCTCCTTTTTGAAAACCGTATTCCTTCAATTCATCCCTTTTCAACCAAAGAATCGCCACTTTTCCATCTTTTACAACTTCGATTCTTCCTAAGATTAAAGCCAAAAGTTGTAAACGAGAAACCGTATTCGTATCTAAAGTATTCGAGGTTATCATCGCAGGATCTGCTCCTTTTTCAATTAGATTAGCCACAATTCGGTGAGTCGTTGCGCTTGTAGACCGAAAACGAAAACCTCCTGTATCCGTCATAATTCCCGTGTACAAACATTCCGCGATATCTTTATTTACTAAATCTTCGTCGTTTAATTCCTGTATGAAATGATAAACCATTTGGCAAGTCGCCGGAACGGTTACGTCAGAATAAATGAAATCAAATTCATCTGGTTGCTGATGATGATCGATTAAAATGGTTTTGGCTCTGGCTTTTTCCAGCCACGGACCAACTAAATTCCCACTTCGGTGAGAAGCATTGAAATCAAGTATAAAAATAACATCAGCATTATAAATTGCTTCTCCTGCGGATTTTCGTTTATACTCGGCAATAATGATTTGCTTAGCGCCCGGCATCCATTTCAGAAACTTAGGAAAATCGTTCGGAACAATTACATCGGCTTCTAATCCTTTAGCTTTCAAGAAATGTTTTAAACCGAGACTAGAACCAATAGCGTCTCCATCGGGGTTATGATGCGTAATAATGACGATTTTATGATCTGGAGTTAAAAGATTTTCGATGGCTGAAATTTCGGAGGGAGTAAACATTTATTGGGATATTTTTGAGAAGAGCAAAGATAGGGTTTGTTTTTATTTTTTGTAATAATTGGAAGTGAAAAAGATATTTTACAAGACAAAAGTGGAAATAATTTATGTTTATTAATTCGTGCAGGTAATTTAAGACTTTACCTTTGTTCTTTAATATAGCGATTTATATTTTTCGATGATATAAACATTTAGAATTGCATATGAATATCAATTCAAACTAAGAGAAATAGATTTAATCGTTATAAATGGAAGAAGTGTTTTTAAGCATCGTCACTTTCATTTATAAAAAGTTAAAATATTGTTTGTAGCAAATAAAAAGTTTCTTATATTTGCAATCTGAAAAATAAGATAAAGTTTTTACTAAAAAATATTAGCAATGCCAAAAAGAACGTTCCAGCCATCAGTAAGAA
>JBBSRZ010000039.1:0-21389 GCA_038242555.1 Flavobacteriales bacterium
AAAAAGAAAACTCTCGAAAGAGTTTTCTATAAAGTCGGGGCGGCAGGATTCGAACCTGCGACCTCCTGGTCCCAAACCAGGCGCGATGACCGGACTACGCTACGCCCCGAATAATTTTTCTGCGAAAGTTGCGGAGAGTGAGGGATTCGAACCCTCGGTACAGTTTCCCATACGCATGTTTAGCAAACATGTCCTTTCGGCCACTCAGGCAACTCTCCTTTGCAATATTTATAAGAGCTTCTGTTCTGTAATTGCGAGTGCAAATATAAAAGAGTTTTCGTTATAAACCAAAACAAATTCCTAAAATATATTCGTATTTTTGACTCTAAATTAAAATTATCAGAAAACACATGCGTAAATCATTATCTATCATATCCTTAGGATTACTAATTATTTCCTGCGGAACGCAAAAAAAAACACAGACCGTTACTCAAAAACCAACTTTACCTAAAGTTTCTCCTGCAAAACCTGAAGTTCCCGCTAATAAACCGAAAATACAGCATGGCGGAGGAGAGGAGTTTTTCCGTGAAAATATTGCAGATATTACGAAAAATGACAATACCGCAAGTTTCGGATCGATCGTTTCAGCAGATCCCGTTGGTTACAAAGTCGTGAAATCATATTTCCCGGCCATGGCGCAAAATTTTCGTCAGAAATATATTATTCTTCATTATACCGCATTGGATGATGATAAATCAGTCCGCGTTTTGACACAACAATCTGTTAGTGCTCATTATTTAGTTAATGATTTAGGTGATAATGAAATTTATCAACTTGTGGATGAAAATAAAAGAGCCTATCACGCTGGTATCAGTGCTTGGCGAAAAGATAAAATGCTGAATGACACATCCATCGGAATTGAGATCGTAAACGCAGGTTATAAAACTGATGAAACCGGAATGAGAATTTTCCCCGAGTATTCCGACGCGCAGATGAAAAAAGTAGCAGCCTTGGTTAAAGATCTAGCGAAAAGATACAATATACCGCCTACAAACATCCTGGGACATTCTGATGTCGCACCGACGAGAAAACAAGATCCCGGACCAAAATTCCCTTGGAAGAAATTACACGATGAATATCAAGTTGGCATGTGGTACGATGATTTGACGCAGCAAAAGTTTTATAACACTGCTGTTTTAGAAGATTTTGCGTTGCAAATGACCATCCCTTCTTTTCTTTTTAAACTTCAAACTGATTTGAATAGATTTGGATACGATATCAATCCAAGCGGTATGTTTGATGATGCGACCAAGAAAACCATTGAAACTTTTCAGTATCATTTTCGACCTGAAAATTATTCGGGAGTGATGGATGCCGAAACTTGGTCAATTTTGCAAGCGTTAATCCAAAAATATCCAAATAAATAAATAACTTTACAACACACTAATTGCGAGCGATGCTAATTCGCTCGTTTTTTTATATATTTAGAATTAGTTTAACACAAATTCTTAACTCTTCAATTAAATATTTTTATGGAAAATTTCAGAAATGAAAGCGATTTATTAGGAACTTTACAAGTGCCAATCGACGCATATTACGGAGTTCAAACTCAAAGAGCTATTGATAATTTTAAAATTTCAGGACAGACACTTTCTTCATATCCTCATTTCATTAAAGGTTTAGCAGTCGTTAAAAAAGCCGCTGCAAAAACAAACTATGAATTGGGCTTGCTAGATGAAGGGCTTTATCGTAAAATCGCAGAAACCTGTGATGAGTTAATGTCCGGAAGATTTCATGATCAATTTCCGATCGATATGATTCAAGGTGGTGCCGGAACTTCCGTGAATATGAACGCAAATGAAGTTATTGCGAACAGAGTTTTAGAAAAGTTAGGAAAAGAGAAAGGAGAATATCAATTTTGTTCTCCGAATGATCATATCAATCTTTCGCAATCAACTAATGATGCGTATCCAACTGCATTAAAAATGGCTTTACTTTCTATGAATGTTGAGTTGGTTGAAAAACTCAAAAAAATCGTAGAGGCTTTTAGGGAAAAAGGAAAAGAATTCACGACCGTTATCAAAATGGGTAGAACGCAATTACAAGATGCGGTACCCATGAGTATGGGACAGGAATTTGAAGCCTTTGCCGCAACTTTAGAAGAAGATATTTCGAAATTAAACGGAAATGCCAATTTATTTGTGGAAGTTAATATGGGCGCAACAGCGATCGGGACAGGTTTAAATGCTCCTGTAGGTTATGCCAATTTATGCGCAAGAAACCTTTCATCATTAACAGGATTTCCCGTTATATCTGCACCAAATCTTGTTGAAGCAACACCAGATACAGGTTCTTATGTGATTTATTCTTCTGCTTTAAAAAGATTGGCCGTAAAACTTTCTAAAATTTGTAATGATTTACGTTTACTATCCTCTGGACCTAGAGCGGGCTTTTTCGAAATCAATCTGCCTGCAGTTCAGCCAGGATCATCGATTATGCCAGGAAAAGTTAATCCTGTTATCCCAGAAGTGGTGAATCAGGTTTGCTTCAAAGTGATCGGAAATGATTTAACGGTGACATTTGCTGCAGAAGCCGGACAATTACAATTAAACGTGATGGAACCAGTTTTATCACATTCGATCATGGAAAGTATGATCTTTTTAGGAAATGCTCTGGATACCTTGAGAGAAAAATGTGTTACTGGAATTACGGCAAATAAAGATATTTGTCTTCATATGGTGAGAAACAGTATCGGAATCGTTACTGCTCTGAATCCATACATCGGATATAAAAACTCTACAGAAATAGCTAAAGAAGCTTTGGAAACCGGTAGAAGCGTTTATGATCTCGTTCTAGAACGCGGAATCTTATCTGAAGAAAGACTTAATGAAATTCTTGACCCCGAAAATATGTTGAAACCTCATCAGCCGATGTAAACCCTAATTTTGACGACCATCTACTTTTATTTCGAATAATGTTCAGAAATGAAAGTTTGATGCGTCAGAATATTCACTTCAAAACAATTATATAAGTTTAGAAATTTATTAACGTTCGATTAATTACAATTATTAATGAAAAAAATATTAACGACAATGGCAATCATCGGAGCGCTCGCTATGAGCAATGCACAAAATTTTGAAGCCATGAAAATGACTGACGATGCTGGCTACCAATACGAAACGGTAAAGAATGACAAAACAGGTGTTAGAGTTTATACTTTAAAAAACGGTTTAAAAGTATTTCTTGCAAAAAATGATGATGCACCGAAAATTCAAACTTATATCCCAGTAAGAACGGGAAGTAATAACGATCCTGCAGACAATACAGGTTTGGCGCATTACTTAGAACACATGATGTTCAAAGGAACTTCTAATCTTGCTAGTGCAGACTGGGCAAAGGAAAAATCTTTATTAATGGAGATTTCTAATTTGTACGAACAGCACAAAGCAGAACAAGATCCAGAAAAGAAGAAAGCACTTTACAAGAAAATTGACGAAGTTTCACAAGAAGCCAGTAAATATGCCATCGCTAATGAGTACGATAAAGCGATTTCATCGTTGGGAGCGTCTGGAACAAATGCGCATACTTGGTTAGATGAAACGGTTTACAAAAATAACATTCCCAACAACGAACTTGAAAAATGGTTAAAAGTTGAGAAAGAAAGATTTTCCGAATTAACTTTAAGACTATTTCATACTGAATTAGAAGCTGTTTACGAAGAATTTAATCGCGCACAAGATAACGACGGACGTTTGGTGAACTATGAATTAATGGATGCATTATTCCCGAAACATCCGAATGGTCAACAAACAACGATCGGAAAATCGGAGCATTTAAAAAACCCATCGATGTTAGCGATTCACAAATATTTTGATGAATATTATGTGCCGAACAATTACGCGATGGTTTTGGTGGGAGATCTAGACTTCGACAAAACAATTAAATTGGTTGATGAATATTTCGGAACTTTTAAATATAAAAAACTTCCGAAAAAGCAAATAATAACCGAAGAACCGATGACCAAAATCGTAGAAAGAACGGTAAAAAGTCCTTCTACACCAAGACTACAATTGGCTTGGAGATCGGATTCTTATGGAACTCAAAATGCGAGACTTGCCGACATGGTTGGTAATATCTTGACGAATTCGGGAGATTCTGGATTAATTGATATCAACATTAATCAAAGTCAAAAAGCGCTTCGCGCAATGGCTTACGAATCAGCGTTCAAAAATTACGGTAGTTTTTCTTTAATCGTTGTTCCGAAAAATGATCAGACTTTTGACGAAGCAAAAAAATTGGTTCTTGATCAATTAGATTTAGTGAAAAAAGGAGAATTCCAAGATTGGTTAATTCCCGCGATCATTAATGATATGAAAATCAGCAGAATGAAAACTTTTGAAACCGCTGACGGATTAGCGACAAGTTTATACGGAACGTATATTAATGATAGAACTTGGGAACAAGAACTGAACGAAATTAATGAGTACGAGAAAATTACAAAAGCAGACATTGTAAAGTTTGCTAACGAATTCTTTAAAGATAATTACGTAATCATTAAAAAAGAAAAAGGAGTTAATGATAAATTAGTTCGGGTAGAAAATCCTGGTATCACGCCGATTAAATTAAATAGAGAATCACAATCTCCATTTTTACAAGGAATTTTAGCTCAGAAATCATCTGATATTACGCCAGAATTTATTGAATTTAAAAATGTAATTAAAACTGATAAGATCGGTGATAAAAAAGTAAGTTTTGTACATAACAAGTACAATGATATTGCACAGGCACATTTTATTTTCCCTTTTGGAAGCGATAATGACAAAGAATTAAGTTTGGCAACGCAGGTATTACAATATTTGGGAACCGACAAATTAAGTGCTGAAGAACTGAAAGAAGAATTCTTTAAACTAGGAATCACTAATAGTTTCAGAACTTCACAAGATCAACTGAGAGTTTCTTTGAGCGGTTTAGAAGAGAATATGCCGAGAGCAATCGAGTTATTAAAAAACTGGATGCAAAACGCAAAACCAGATCAAAAAGTTTACGAACAAAATGTAAAAACAATTTTAGAAGGTCGTGAAGTTGCGAAGAAAGATAAAGGAAGTATCATGGCTGCGCTTAGTAATTATGCGAAGTATGGAAAAACTTCTCGATTTGCAGATGTACTTTCTAAAGAACGATTAGAAGCCATTAACTCGGTTGACATGACCAACAAAATTCAGAATTTGTTAAAAATGCCGTATGAAGTATTCTTCTATGGACAGGATTTCAAATCGTTTAAAAAGTATACCAAACAGTTTGTAGAAAAAGAAACGCTGAAAGCGCCGGCAAGAAGTGTATATCCTGAACCTGCAACAACAGGTAATGTTTATTTTACAAATTACGACATGGTTCAAACCGAAATGGCGAGAGTTGCAAAAGGCCCAAATGTTAATTTAAATAATTTAGGAAAAATTAGTGTTTTCAATGAGTATTTCGGTAGAGGTTTATCTTCGATCGTTTTCCAGGAAATTCGTGAAAGTAAAAGTTTGGCTTATTCTGCTTACGTATCTTACGCTTCAAGTGCTGAGATAAACCGACCGGACTATGTTACGACGTATATTGGAACTCAGGCGAACAAACTTCCGCAAGCAATTAACGCGATGGATGAATTGATGGCAAATCTGCCTCAAATCCCGGCGCAATTTAATAATGCGAAAAGTGCAGCTTTGAAACAAATTGCATCAGGTAGAATCAACAGAACGAATCTTTATTTTAATCAGTTAAACTTGAAAAAACTAGGAGTTGATTATGATTTGAGAAAGAATATTTACGGCGAGATTGAAAAATTAACTTTAGCTGATCTTACGAATTTCTATGATTCTCAAATGAAACCTATGAAATACAACACGGCAATTATTGGAAAGAAAGAAAATCTTGATATGATTGCTCTTAATAAAATTGGGAAATTCCAAGAAGTGACCTTAGAAGAAATCTTCGGTTACTAATTAGATCCCCTTTTAATAATGAATCCATACAGCGATGTATGGATTTTTTTTGTTTGAAATAGAGCAGTCTATAAAAATAGGTGTTTTAAGATTTTAATTTGGGTGATTTTCCCTTTCATAACATTGGATTTTCCAAGATATTTGTAACGCAATAAAAAATTAAAAACTAAACAAACTAACTGTGAAAGCAGAAGTTCCGGTAAATTTCCGGAACTTTTTATTTAAAATGATTTTATAAGAATTGCAAATGCAAAAGATAATCTGTAATTGTGTTCCATAAAAAAACCTTGAAGTATTCTCCAAGGTTTCATTAAATATATTGAGAAGATAAATCTTCAATTTCTATTTCACAATTTTCATTTCTTTCAACAGCCATTTTGCGTCGGCATATTTGTCAACAATGAAAAGAATGTATTTGGTATCTACCATAATATTTCGGCTAAAACGTGGATCAAAATTAATATCACTCATTGTTCCTTCCCATTGTCTGTCGAAGTTTAATCCGATCAAATTTCCATTCGCGTCAAGAGCAGGACTTCCAGAGTTTCCACCAGTAGTATGATTTGTTGCGGTAAAGTTTACAGGAACATCTCCAGTTTTATCTTTGTAAACGCCATAATCTTTAGCATTATAAAGATTCACTAATTTCGCAGGAACATCAAATTCATAATCTCCAGGAATGTATTTTTCCATTACGCCTTCTAAGTGCGTCTGATACCCGTAAGTAACAGCATCTTTAGGACTAGACCCTTTCACTTGTCCATAAGTTACACGAAGCGTAGAGTTAGCATCTGGGAAGAATTTACGGTCTTTATCGGTTTGCATTTGCTGCGTCATAAATTTCTTTTGAAGCACATCGATTTGACCTTGCAATTCCGTATACTTCTTCTCTGTGGTCGACATGTAAGAATCTCTCATCGCAGACGCCCACTGAATAATTGGATCACTTTTAAGATTTTTAATCAACGCTTTTGGATCGGCGAAAACTTTGTTAATATCAGTCGCAGCAGTTGCGCCGTTAAAAGTTCCGCGTCCCGTAACTACAGAATTTTTCGACCAACCTTCTACGACTTCCATATTTCTACTGACATCTTTTAATTGATCATAATAATTTGTTGGAAGGAATTTCTTCGGAGTTTTTTCTGCATATAATGCCATTAGTTGTGCAGTTACTTTAGCATCCAATTGCGCATCATAATTTTCATAAGTTCCAGACAATCTATTTTTGAAAGCAGTTAACGTTTGATCATTGATCTTTCCTGCTTCATAACTTTGCATGAAATTTAAATACTGATTTGCCAGAGATAATGTTTCTGCATTTCTCGTTACTTCCGAATAATAAGAACGGTTCAAAGAATAAGGTCCTTGCTCGTTATACAAGTTATTTAATTGATCGATCGTCGATTTAATCTGTGGATTCTTCGCAATTAAAGTTTGTTCGTATTTTTTCTTTTTACCAACCGCATCAGATTTTTTCAAACCTTCAACTTCACCGATCCATTTTTTCCAATAGTTGGCAACGGAAGCATATTTAGAAGCGTACTTCAACTTGGTTTCTTTATCAGTACGCATTTTCTCATTAAGCGTTTTCAAAGCGACTTCGCGTACTTCAATCATGGCCGGATCAGTTTCCAACATAATCTTTTCTACGGCGATAGCTGGTAAATATTCAGTCGTTCTTCCTGGGAATCCAAAGACGAACGTGAAATCATTTTCTTGTTTGTCTTTAATAGAAACGGGTAAGAAATATTTCGGTTTGTACGGAATATTGTCTTTCGAATATTCTGCAGGTTTGTTGTTTTTATCTGCATAAATACGGAACATCGAAAAATCGCCCGTGTGTCTTGGCCAAGTCCAGTTGTCGGTATCCGATCCAAATTTACCAATTGAACTTGGTGGTGCACCCACTAAACGGATATCTTTATAAGTTTCGATGATGTAAGCGTAATATTTATTACCGTAATAAACTGGTTTGATGACTAATTTCTGCCATGGCTCCAATTTAAAACCTGCCTTCACCGCGTCCATGTTTTTGTTGATCAAAGCATCCGCTGCAGTTGCATTTAAATTTTGCGTTCCTGCTAAAATAGATCCGGTAACTTCTTTAATATCTGCGATAAAATCAACGGTAACTCCAGGATTAGGTAATTCACCATTCATGTCTTTTGCCCAAAAACCATCACTTAAGTAATCGTTTTGTACCGTAGAATGTTTTTGAATCTGGCTAAAACCACAATGGTGATTCGTCAGCAATAAACCTTGTGGCGAAATTAATTCTGCCGTACAACCTCCGTTAAACTGAACAATTGCATCTTTAATACTTGGTTTTGAAGGATCGAAAATATCTTTGGCAGAAATTTTCATACCCAAATCTTTCATTTCCTTTTCATTAAGTTCTGTGGGAATCCACATCCCACCGTATTGTTGGGCAAAAGCCATCACCGCCGGAAGAAGTAGCGCTGATAGCAAAATATTCTTTCTTTTCATTTTAAAAATTTGCCTTAAAAATAAGAAAAATTACGTGATAATGAGTCATTCTAGAAGTAAATGTTCCCAATAGAGGTTGCTTAAAAGCTGATGTTTCAACTCAAAAATGTAATTTATAATTTTTGAAATTACGATTGTACCTCTATTATCAATTTTTGTTGGAATATTATTTGATTCTGAAGTTTCCTAAAACACACTTAATGGATTCCATTTTTACTCAGCTACTATTTCTTTTTATTATTGCAATGCCTGTTGCCTGCATCGCTTGGACGGTGACTCACGAAGAAATTTTCCGGGAACCACGAGAGTTTTGTGTTAGAAAATCCAAAGATTGTGAATCCATACTACAACGAAAATTCTTTTATCTTTTTACCTGCGAATATTGTTTTAGCCATTACGTTAGTGCAGTGTTTATCTTTATTACGGGCTATCAAATGTTATTTGAGGATTGGCGTGGGTATTTAATTTCATTTTTCGCGACGGTTCTTATTGCAAATGTTTACATGACTCTATTCGGTCTATTGAGACAAAATTTAAAAGCTGAAAAAATTGAAGCGAAATTAAAAGATAACGAATGGCATGAAGTAAAAGAGGAAATTAAAGATAAATAATTGACCTTTTAAATTTTAAAGTTTACTTTTAAAATTAATTCTCTAAACTTTTTTCTTACCAAATTAATAATTATTTAAGCCAAACACTCCTCACCACTTCCGATTTTTAGGGTAGAAACAAAGCATCTTCCTTTTATTTTAAATATATTTGAACGAGAAATCCAACAACTGATTTTATTTTATTTCTAAATTTTTGTGTTAAATTCCGAACTATGCAAAATGTGCTGAGTTATTCTTTGTTTACTGATCACGACATTTATCTTTTTAAAGAAGGTAATCACTACAAATTATATGAAAAGTTCGGTTCACATTCGGTAAAAGTTAACGGAGTTGACGGCGTTTATTTTGCGGTTTGGGCACCTTTTGCACAAGAAGTTTCTGTTATCGGAAACTTTAACGAATGGCATTCTGAAACCCACAAATTATTACCTAGATGGGATCATTCCGGAATTTGGGAAGGATTTATTGCTGACTTAAAATGGGGAGATGTTTATAAATATGGCATTCGAACCAACAAAGGTGTTTTACTTGAAAAAGGAGATCCGTTTGCGTTGAGTTGGGAACAAAGTTTACAGGCAGGTTCGCTTGTTTCAACAACTTGGTTTGAGTGGACAGATAAACAATGGATGTCGGAAAGATCTACAAAAAACTCTTTAAAGGCACCGATGTCTGTTTACGAAATGCATCTCGGTTCCTGGATGCGCGGTGTAGATGATCCAGATCGATTTTTTAGTTATGGAGAAATAGCAGAAAGGCTCGTTCCTTATATAAAAGAAATGGAATTCACTCACGTAGAATTTATGCCGGTGATGGAATTTCCGTACGACCCAAGTTGGGGTTATCAAATTACAGGATTTTTCGCCGCGACTTCTCGATTTGGGTCGCCACAGGATTTAATGTTTTTGATTAATGAATTACATCTTAATGGAATCGGAGTATTACTTGATTGGGTACCTTCACATTTTCCGGGTGATGCCAATGGTTTACATTTCTTTGATGGAACTTATTTGTATGAACATGAAGATCCACGAAAAGGATTTCATCCCGAATGGAAATCTCATATCTTTAATTACGGTCGGCCGGAAGTCAAATCTTTTCTAATTAGTAACGCCTTATTTTGGCTTGATCGCTATCATGCAGATGGACTTCGTGTGGATGCGGTAACCTCGATGCTGCATTTGGATTACGCTAGAAATGAAGGCGAGTGGGAACCGAATGTGGAAGGCGGAAATGTAAATCTAGAAGCCAAGAAATTTTTACAGGATTTTAATAAAGCAGTTTACAAAGAATTTCCTGATGTGATTACAATTGCCGAGGAAAGTTCAGATTTCCCAAAACTTACAAAACCAGTGCACGACGGCGGCATTGGATTCGGCATGAAATGGATGATGGGTTGGATGCACGATACTTTAACATATTTTAAAGAAAATCCGAGCGACAGAAAAAACCATCATCACAAATTGACTTTTGGTTCTGCTTACGTTTATAATGAAAATTATATGATGCCGCTTTCTCACGATGAGGTGGTTCACGGCAAAGCGAGCATGATTTATAAAATGCCAGGCGACGAATGGCAAAAATTCGCAAATTTACGTGCACTATATCTTTATATGTTTACCCATCCCGGCGCTAAACTTTTATTTATGGGCGATGAATTTGCACAGACCCACGAATGGGATTTCACCCAGAGTCTTGATTGGCATTTGCTGCAATATCCGTTTCACAAAGGAATGCAGGATTTTGTAAAAACCTTAAATCATTTATACCGAAACGAAACAGCACTTTACGAAAATAATTTTTCACCAGAAGGTTTCGAATGGGTAGAAGCAAATGATGCCGATAATTCCGTTTATATTTATCTTCGAAAAGGAAAAAGTACAGATGATATTTTAATGGTCGTTTTGAATTTAACTCCGAATGTTTTCGACTATAAAATTGGCGTTGATGAAGGAACAAAATGGAAGGTGATTCTAAACTCAGACGATCAAATATTTAAGGGGAGTGGAGTGCAAGCAGAAATTTCCGCTGAAGAAGAAAACGAGTGGATGTCGAAACCGAATTCGATAATTTTAAAGTTACCTCCTTTAGCCGGCGTTATATTAAGGCAGGAAAAGTCGAAAACTAAATCTGTTCAAAAAAGTGTTGCTAAGAAATCTGTATCTGAAAAACTTTCTAAAGTAAAGGAAAAAGCAATTTCAAAAATTCCGGAGAAAACAGAATTGTGAGATAGTTTTTTATAATTAAAAAAAAGTTCGACGCCCAAATAAATTTAAATTTTAATATGAAAATTTTTAATCTTTCTATGGAATGTTATCCGGTTGCAAAAGTTGGCGGCTTGGCAGATGTGGTGGGAGCATTGCCCAAATATCTGAATAAAATAGAAGGAGTGAAAGCGAGCGTTGTGATGCCATGGTACAATAAACCATTCGTGCAGGCGCACAGTTTCGATATTATTTTTGATGGATGGATTCATCAGCATCATGAAACTTTCCAAGTAATTGTGATGAAGGAAACTTCCCAAGTTTTGGGTTTTGATTTATATCTGGTTAAAATTCCAGGACTATTAGATCGAGATAATCCTTACGGTTATTGGGATGAAAGTCAGCAATTTCTGGCTTTTCAACATGGAGTTTTACATTGGTTAAGCGCCATGAAAATTAGACCCGATGTTCTGCATTGTCATGATTATCACACCGGTTTGGTTCCTTTTATGGTGGAATATTGTCCAGAGTTTAGTTTTTTGAAAGGCGTAAAAACCATCGGAACTATTCACAATGGAGAATATCAAGGACAAATGAAATGGGAAATGTCCAATTATTTCCCGTGGTTTGATGGTAGTGAAGCGGGTTTACTGGATTGGGACGGACTAATTAATCCGTTAGCAGCCATGATTAAATGTTGCCATGCATTCAATGCAGTTTCCAGCGGATATATGGATGAACTATTTGAGAGTTTTCGAGGTTTAGAACAATTAGTTCGTCAAGAACACGACAAGGCATACGGTATTATTAATGGAATTGACACCGATGTTTGGGATCCGGAAACGGATTCTTATCTGAAGTTTAATTTCGGAAAAGAAGACGCAGAATTAGGCAAACGAAAAAATAAAGAAGCACTTTGTAAAGAATACGACTTAAATCCTGACTTGCCTCTTTTCAGTTTTATCGGACGATTTGCAATTGAAAAAGGTGCTGACTTTTTGCCGGAAATTGTAATGAAAAGTATTGGAGAAACTTATGGCGCTTTGAATATTATCATTCTCGGTTCTGGTGATAAAAATATTGAAAAGCAGTTAAATCAACTTTCTAACATTTACTCTAATTTTGCTCTCGAGTTAGGTTATAAAGAATATTTATCCCACGAAATTTATGCTTCCTCTGATTTTTTATTGATGCCTTCGAGAGTGGAGCCATGTGGTTTAAATCAAATGTACGCCATGCGTTACGGCACCGTTCCGATCGTTCGATATATCGGTGGACTGCGAGATACGGTTGAAGATATCTCTTCGGGCGGGAGCGGACTTAATTTCACCGACGCAAGTTCTAATGCAGCGGTTCATGCGATTCATCGCGCTTTACATATTTATCGTCAAGATGGATTAATGGATGAATTGGTGCAATCTAATATGAGTTTCGATTTCTCTTGGGAAAACTCTGCGCAGAAATATTTAGAAATGTACAATAGTTAGGAAGTTTCCCACACTTTCTTTAGTTATTATTGGCGCTTTCTTTATCAAAAAAGTTCTCTTCATTTTGCATAAAAAGAGTTCACTAAAACGATAAAAATGCAACGCAGAAAAAGCCAATTTTTTCACCGATGACTAATTTTACAGCAAGGAAACCTACAATATTATAAAATCGTAAGTTTGCAAGCTGAAAAAAATTATGGAGAAAAAGAACAAATTACAGGGAGTTTTGTTTGTTGCACTTGGCGCGAGTATTTTCGGCATGTTGGCCACATTTGTGAAAATGTCTTATCAAGACGGCTATTCAACCGCCGAAGTTACCAGTTCACAATTTATTTTAGGATTAACTGGTTTATTTATTTTAAACTTTATTAACAAAAAGACTTCGAAAAAACCTCTTGCTAAACCAACTCCGAAAGAAATTAAGATGTTGATGTTAGCCGGAACTTCTTTAGGTTGTACCAGTTTATTCTATTATCTCTGCGTTCAATATCTCAATGTTTCTATCGCAATTGTATTATTAATGCAATCTGTCTGGTTCAGTGTTGTCGTTGAAAGTATATTATCCAGAAAATTTCCAAATAAAAGGAAAGTTCTTGCAACTGTAATCGTTTTAATCGGTACTTTTTTAGCCACCAATATGATTAATTTAGAAGTTAAATTAGATTTCAAAGGAATTTTCTGGGGATTGATGGCAGCCGCTTCTTTTACCGTGACTATGTTTACGTCTAACACTATAGCGACTCATCTTCCGGTGCTTAAAAAAAGTATGATCATGCTTTCGGGTGGCGCTGTAATTGTCTTTATATTTCTCTTTTTCGCACAAGTTGGTCCCTTACATTTTGATGTTTTAAAATCATTTTATTTAAATTTTACTGATAACACCGCTCATATCAAGCCGTATGATTTTTCAATTTTTTACACCTACGGTTTTATTCTGGCGGTGTTTGGAACGATCATACCACCGACTTTATTTAATCTAGGCTTTCCAAAAACAGGTTTGGGCTTAGGAAGTATTGTCTCTTCCCTTGAACTTCCGGTTTCCGTAACCATGGCGTTTGTATTATTAGGAGAGCAAGTTATTTTGATTCAATGGATGGGTATTTTGCTGATTCTTTTTGCAATTGTATTGATGAATTTACCTTCAAATAAAAAAGTATTAAATCCTGACTTTATTAAAATAGAGTAAAATTTAGCAGTGCATTTTTAAAGATTAATCGGTCGTGGATATTACTGACTTATACGAATTTAAATCAGAATTTTATCTTATGTAAATTCCCTATTAATTTAAATTATAAGTAGTTACTCTGAAACATACTCATTACCTTTGCAAGTGGTATTGTTATTGTAAAGTAACTGCCCATTTTAAAATATGCAATGTTCACAACTTCCCATAAAAAACTTCTCAAGTTTACCTTACTAATTTCTTTCTTTTCGTTCGCCGTACAATGTAATAAAGAGATTGCTGTTCCGACAGAAAATAATTCGAAAAAAGATTCCTTAGCTGCGGTAAAAAAAGATTCTTTAATACAAGATTCCATTAAAAAAAATACGGTCCTTTATCGTACTTTTATTTTTCCGAAGAATAAGAAAGATTCAGCGATGGCTGCCTTTACTGAAGAGTTTTCGAAAGAAGATCAAGAGTTAATTTTGGCTTTAAATAGATTAGATTATAAAAATAGATGGCGCGCTGATACCTTAAGTATTCCAGATAAAATGGATGGTACTTTAATGTCATATTCTCCCTTTCCAGTAAAGATAGATCAATTGAAAGAAGTACATAAAATAGTATTTTTTTCGTATCCAATCCAAGCCTATGCTTTATATGAAAACGGCAGCCTTATTAAATGGGGACCCTCGAGTATGGGTAAGAAAAATGCACAGACTAAGCGAGGTTTAATGTTTGCGAACTGGAAAAAAGAATTAGCAATTTCTACGGTGGACAGTGATTGGAAACTTCCTTATAACTTTAATGTTCACAATACTTTAGGAATTGGCTGGCACGAATATGATTTGCCTGGGTTTCCTGCTTCGCATTCTTGTTTAAGATTGCTGCACGACGATGCTAAATTTTTGTATAACTGGGCAGATCAGTGGATTTTAAATAAAGGTGGAGCCACCGTAAAAGCAAACGGAACACCCGTAATAGTCTATGGCGAATACAATTGGGGCGGAAAAAAACCTTGGAAATATCTTGAGGAGGATCCTAGATCAAATGATATTTCAGTAGAAGAAATGAATAGTTTGATCGAGCCAGATCTTGCAAAAATTTTAGAGTCGCAGAATAAAAGAGAGGTTGTAGAAAGTGCAGATTAATTTTCTGATTGATAACGTTCAAATTTCCGAATCGATTCTTCTGCAAATTCACGGAGTTGTTGCATCTGCTTTTTCCCTTGCCATCTGCCAAGTCGGGCGGCCGTAAATGTTAAGGCCAGAAAAACCATCATTAAAATACCGACCGTCGGTGCCCATGGAAAATCGTTGCTTTTGATTTGTTTTTCTACATAGCAGATAATGAGCGCGCCCATTGCTATAATTCCAAAAATAAAATTCAAGAACATAAAAAAAGTCCACACCGCTGCAGTTGGTCCGAAAATTCCGCGGATGAGGGTTTTATTTTCTTCTGGATCGATCTCTGTCCGAAGTGCTAAACAAGGTTTCCAATAGTTGTCACGTTCAGTTCGAACAGTAATTAAAGACACTTCTTTATTAATATTTCCCTGAAAATCCCCTGATCTTTCTTCTAAAAAACTTCGTAAATAGGTAGCATATTCTTCACCAGATATTTCGGTAAAGATTTTAAATCGTGGTCGGGAACGAATATGATCAATAACGGTTTCTTCAATTTTCATAAGGAATAGGATCTTTTAAGATAAGGGTAATATTTAGAGTTTCGTCATTTCGGATCAGTTCCAGACGCAGTTTTGTTCCATCTTGATCTTTGAAGTATTCATTGATTTTCTCCAAAGACATGCCGCTAACTCTTCTATTATTGATGCTTACCAATTGGTCATTTTTTTGGATTCCGGCTTCAGCGCAAGGTGATTCTTTTCTGCAGCCCGCAACCGAAAATTTCGGTTTCAAGACAAAGTTGTAGTAAAAGGTTTCCTCTTTATCCACTGACCTGTTACCGAATTGATTGGAAATACTTTTCTTCGTTTCGATACGCACCAGATCTTTTTCCCAATCCAAACCGTCATGCTGAATATCTAAACCGGTACTGCTAAACCGAAATTTATCGTTAAAACTAGTATTCTTTTTTAAGTAAAGTTTTTCATTTGGATAATCAAAGATAACCGTAAATCTCCGCAAGATCTCGCTGCCAATAGAACCTTTTCGATCAGGAACTAATTTCAAACTTTGAATGGAATATTCATCTGGCATAGCGGTGAGTGGTTTTTCAAAAACGTAATCTCCAAGATAAAGACGATGGATGCGGCTTCTTTTTCCGAAAATATCTCCATTAAAACCGCGACCTAAAAAATCATCAATATTTGGTCGGTTGTATTCAAAATTTTCAATAAGTTTCGGGAATAACCAGATTGCATCACTGTTGCCTAAATCGACCAACATTTTTGATTCTACTTTTGTGTCGGTCAATTCAACATCCGTCAGCATGTATGGTTTATTTCCTTCTAAAGTCAGTGGAAACTCTTCATATCTTGTTTTCTTTCTATTAAAGATTTTATCATCGTCGAAAACCGTTATTTTTTTAGAAGAATAATTGATCAGTATTTGATGATTTTTAAAAAAGTGATACCCAATAATTCCATTCACCGGAATGCCTACATGAGAAGAAAAATTAATGCTCTCATCTAAAATTATAAAAACCGTATGTTCGACATCTTTATAATTTTTACCGATTGTAACGATGTTTCTTTCTGATTTTACCCCTTCAATATCTTTACTTTCTCCTAAACCAGAAAAATTTATTTTTTCAGTTTCATTAAAGTCGATTTCTTTATCTTCTAAACTAAAGAGAATCGTTTCATTTACCCCAGAATCGAGTAGAAAGGTTAAATCGACGCCATTAATATTTAGCGGAACAAAAATTAAATTATTAATTAATTTAAATGTAATTACAGTTTTCTTGGAAGTCGAAATTTCAAATCCTTTTTGGCCAAAAGAGAATGAATAAAATAACAAAAAGATTATTTTAAGAAATTCCATCTAATGAAGGTACAATTTTCTCATCAATTTGATAATTATTTATAAAATCAATTAATTCTCCTCGCCTTAATAATCCTTAAATTTGTTAGATGCTACACGAAGAGAAACGAGAGAAATTTTAGCAAATCGCGCTGCTTATGTAAAATTGGTGATGCGCTCACTCTCTGGAAATATTAATGCGAGTCGAAATTCAGCTTAACAAAAAAGACCTTCGAAAATGAAGGTCTTGCTTATCTTTTTACAAGCTTTTATTATTCTTTAATGATTTTTTCGATGTAGAGATTTTTGCCCGTTTGTACTTTAACAAAATAGACCCCTTTAGCTAACCGTTCGATATTATGGATTTTTTCAGTTGGAAACGAATGAACTTTCCGTCCTAAAGTATCGTATACTTCTACAGAAATTATTTTTTCATCGGTTTTAATGGTAAAAGATTTCGAAACCGGGTTTGGATAAATCTGCAGGTTCAATTTCTTGTCCACGGAGACTGTTGATAAGGCGGCTTCAGTCCAGGTTTCACCGAAATTTAAAATTCCATAGCCCTTTTGCGAATCGCTTTCTGGAAACAACGAAGCATTCTTTCGAAGTAGATTACTGTAAAAATCCACTGATTTACTGGGAACTGCCTGAATTAAACAAGCAACTCCACCGGCAGCGAGTGGTGTGGCGAAAGAGGTTCCGTTGCTGGCGATGACCGAATTATTGTATCCTAAATAAGTCCTCGTTCCCCTGGCGCTAGCATCTGGTTTAATTTGTCCTAAAGCATTTGGACCAGAAGATGAAAAAGTAGAACTTGCACCCGTACTCGTAACGGCTCCAATTGTAAAAACTTTAGTGTTGTCTGCCGGAGTGATGATATAATGCCAAGCATTTAATGCCTCATTTCCAGCCGCAGCCAAAACAAATATTCCTTTTTCAGTCGCGATTTGGGCGGCTCTGGCGATAAATGAAGTCGTGCCGTTCATATCACTATAAACCAGGTTGTATCGTGGGTCATCAAAATCATAATATCCTAAAGAAGTTGAAATGATATCAACACCTTTGCGATCTGCTTCTTCCGCAGCTTCGGTCCAATACAATTGCTCTTCCGGTATTTCATTGGCGTCATCTTCCGTTGCATATAAATAGAAATCCGCATCTGGCGCAGAACCAACAAAATTGTTTTCAACATAACCAGCAATTACTCCAAGACAATAGGATCCATGATAATTGAGCGCTGTATTATAAATGTCTGCACTTTTATTTACGAAATTATAACCTTCTTTTATTTGACCGTTATTTCTAATTCGCGCATAAACCGAACCGGTATCGACCGTCGGAAATCCCGTATCAATGATGGCGATTGTAACTCCAGTTCCCGTGAATCCAGCAACATGTAACGGACGAAGATGTACTTGATCAATCTGTGCTGCGCCTAAGCCGTAATTAAATTCAGTTTTCTGTAAAGCCTGGTTAAATTTCTCAAATTTATTAACTTTCTTTTGGGCGACTTTCCCAGCGGTTGGATGTTTAATGAATCGCTCAACTGATTTTACGTAAGTCTTCGATTCCAGATCTGAAATTTGTGCGGCAGTTGCATTTACAGCCACACCGTTCATCCATTTAGAATAATCCTTTACGTCATATCCTAAATTGCGGACATTTTGTATATACGTTAGGTCAATGGGTGCATCTTGATCGCTTAATGCAATTCCTAATTTTGTTCGTCGGTCCAGAGATTTCTGAGTTAACTCGCTTAAAGGATTGGCATAAAAAACCGCTTTATTAGGTTTGTCTTTGAAGAAAACAAAAACAAGTTCGGTCTGCGCGTTGATGAAGGCGAATGCTAACAGAACTAAAACCGATAGAATTTTTTTCATTTGGTCTTTATTAAAATTTCATCAAAATTAATTAAAAGTTACTATAAGTTTATGTAATTATTTAAGTCATTGTGATTTAATACATTGCGGTCTGAATTATCTAGACTATAACTTGATGACAATAAGACTATAATTAGTGGAAATCAATGATTCTTCCGGTATTCATCTATTAATCTTATTAAGTAATGCTTTCTTACTTTTTAAATTTTTATCTTTAATGCTAATAGAAACTTAACGCTTATTTAAGTTTTTTGAAAAAGTTAATTTTAGTAAATTTGAACAAATATATTTTATGAAAAAGATTCAGATGGTTGACCTTCAAAGTCAATATTATAAAATAAAATCTGATGTTGATAATGCGATCCATAATGTCTTGAATACCGCCGCGTTTATCAACGGTCCTGAAGTAAAGTTTTTCCAATCCGAATTAGAAACTTACCTCGATGTAAAGCACGTTATTCCCTGTGCAAATGGCACGGACGCTTTACAAATTGCGTTAATGGCCTTAAACCTAAAGGAAGGCGACGAAGTTATTACGGCAGATTTCACTTTCGCAGCAACCGTAGAAGTAATTCATTTATTGAAGTTAAAAGCGGTTTTAGTAGATGTTGATTATGATACATTTACCATCGATACTGAAAAATTAAAAGCCGCAATTACACCAAAAACGAAAGCGATTATTCCTGTTCATTTGTTTGGACAATGTTCTAATATGGAAGAGATTCTTAAAATTGCTAAAGAACACAACCTTCATGTGATTGAAGATAACGCGCAAGCAATTGGTTCTGAGTTTACTTTTTCAGATGGAACGACCAAGAAGGCCGGCACGATGGGAATCATCGGCACAACTTCATTTTTTCCTTCTAAAAATTTAGGATGTTACGGAGATGGAGGAGCACTTTTTACCAATGATGATGACTTGGCGCACCAACTTCGCGGAATCGTAAATCACGGAATGTACGAAAGATATTACCACGATGAGGTCGGCGTGAATTCACGATTAGATAGTATTCAAGCAACCGTGCTTAGAAAAAAATTGACTTTGTTAGATACTTATAATGAAGCGCGAAGGAAAGCTGCTGATTACTATGATGAGGCATTTGCGGACTGTGAAAATATTTTAACACCAAAAAGAGCAGATTATTCCACACACGTTTTTCATCAGTATACTTTGCGAATTCTCAATGGAAAAAGAAATGAGTTGCAGCAGTTTTTAACTGAAAAAGAAGTTCCGGCTATGATTTATTATCCAGTAGCTTTAAGGAAACAAAAAGCCTATTTTCAAGATAGCAATGATGCAGATTTCGTCAATACAGATAAATTGTTGGAGCAAGTAATTTCTTTGCCGATGCATACGGAATTAGATGAAGAGCAACTGAAATATATTTCTGATGCTGTTTTGGAATTTATGAATAAAAATAATTAATGAAAACAATACTCGTTACCGGCGGTCTCGGTTATATCGGTTCCCATACGGTGGTAGAACTCTTACAAAATAATTTCGATGTAATCATTGTCGATGATTTATCAAACTCAGAAAAATTTATTTTAAAAAATATTGAAGAAGTTTCGGGAAGGAAACCGATTTTTTATCCGTTTGATTTAAAGAGAAAAGAATTGCTGGCGCAACTTTTTGACGCGCATCAAATTGATGGTTGTATTAATTTTGCAGCCTTTAAAGCAGTAGGAGAGAGCCAGGAGAAACCTTTGGATTATTATGAAAATAATCTATTTTCTTTAATTAATATCCTTCAGGAATTTAAAGCCAGAAATATTTCTAACTTTATTTTCAGTTCCTCATGTACGGTTTACGGACAAGCCGATCAACAACCAATTGATGAAAATACACCGCTGAAAACTCCAGAATCTTCTTATGGAAAGACCAAACAAATGGGCGAGGAGATTCTTAAAGATTTTGCAACTGCTTATAAAAAGAAAGTTTCTTTGCTTCGATATTTCAATCCAATTGGATCGCATCCAACTTCTTTATTAGGAGAATTACCGATTGGTATTCCAAATAATTTAGTGCCTTATGTAACACAAACTGCTTCCGGAATTCGGGAGAAATTGTCGATTTGGGGGAATGATTACGATACAGAAGATGGTACAGCAGTTCGTGATTATATTTACGTAGTTGATTTAGCAAAAGCGCATGTGAAAGCTTTGCAAAAATTGATGGCTGAAACTTCTGAAACCTTAATCGATATATATAATCTAGGAACGGGTAAAGGTTCCTCTGTTTTAGAAGTCGTAGAATCTTTTGAAAGAGCCAATGATGTAAAAGTTCCTTATCAGATTTGTGAAAGAAGAGCGGGCGACATTACCATCGCTTACGCAAATGCTGACAAAGCCGAAAGAGAACTTGGTTGGAAAGCCGCAACTTCTTTAGATGAAGCATTGCGGACAACTTGGGAATGGCAAAAATACTTGGAGACTCGCGAAAAATAGTTTTCAAATAAAAATAAAAAAAATCCTGGAAACTTAATTTCAGGATTTTTTTATATCTAAAATTGTCTAGTCCTGAAATAGCGATACACAAAAAAGTATCATTATGAAAGAACATTTAGAAACGCTTTATGTAAAGCGAACACAGAAAGATTACACTTTGAGTTTAAAACTTCAAATCGTGAAAGAAATTGAATCTGGACAA
>JBBSRZ010000040.1:0-20900 GCA_038242555.1 Flavobacteriales bacterium
AGCAGAGATTATCTCTACGGAAATGCTGCTGGGATTCAGATTGAACGACAAAGTGCTAAAATGGAAGTGATGGATTCTGCAGTTCCTTCGCCTTTAAAAGCGCCGAAAGTAGATAGTATCAATGAAAACAAGGAAATTGAGGAAGTTGTCATGGTCGGTTATGGAAAGAAAAAAGAAAATCTTGATAAAATCCCAGTTCGTAAAAATCTGAACGAAACCGCATTTTTCTATCCAAATTTAATGACCGACAAAGACGGAAATATAACTTTCGAATTTACTTCTCCGGAAGCATTAACGCAATGGAAATTAATGTTTTTGGCTCATACGAAAGATGCTCGTTCTGCAACTCTAGAAAAATCAGTAATTACGCAAAAAGAGTTTTCAGTGACGCCAAATTATCCACGGTTTTTACGGGAAGGGGATGAACTAAATCTTCAATCGAAACTCTCCAGTTTGGTCGATAAGAAATTAAGTGGAGTGGCACAATTGCAGATTTTAGACGCTTTTACGAATAGAGATATTTCCAGTAAGTTCAATTTAAATGAAACTCAAAAATCATTTGAATTAAAAGAAAACGGAAACGAAGTGGTGACCTGGAAATTGAAAGTTCCGAATGATGTTTCCTCAATGATCATTAAAGTTGTTGCCACTTCGACGTCGCTCAGTGACCAAAGTACTTTTTCAGATGGTGAACAAAAAGCAATCGCAGTTTTACCGAACAGAATGCTGGTTACGGATGCCGTTCCAATCTTTGTGAAAGAAGGACAAACCAAAACTTTCGTTTTAGAAAATCTGGCAAAGAACACATCGACGACGGCAACCAATTTCTCTACCACTTTGGAATTGACGACCAATCCGATCTGGGAAATCATATTTGCTTTACCAAGTTTAAAAAATGATCCAAACAATTCTGCAGATGTTGTTTTCAATAGATGGTTTGCAGATGTTTTGGCATCCGAAATTTTCAAAGCCAATCCGAAATTGAAAACTGTATTTAAAGAATTTCAAAGTAAAGGTTTATTAGTTTCTAATCTTGAAAAAAATCAGGAATTGAAACAATTGTTGTTGGAAGAAACGCCGTGGGTTTTGGAAAGTAAAGATGAAACCGAGCAATTGGAAAAACTCGCAAGATTGTTTGATACGAATAATATGCGAAATTCAATCCAGACCGATTGGAATGATTTGCAGAAATTACAAAATCCAGATGGTGGGTTTTCCTGGTATCAAGGTTATCAGAGTTCGTATAACACGTCGCTTTACATCTTGAAAAATCTTGGTAAAATTAATGAATGGTTGAAAGGAAACACTGCTGATTATCAATTTTCGGAACAAAAAGAAATGGTTGCAAAACTTATCAATTATGTTGATTCTGAAGTCCATAAATACTGGGACGTGAAGAAAGAATACGTTTGGAATAATTACATTTTGGATTATTTAGACACCCGTCATTACTGGGAAAAAGACTTTCCTTTAAAAGGAAAAGGAGCACAATTGAAAACGTTGGTGATTCAAAAAGCGCCGAAAGCCGAAATCAAAGATTTTACATTTTTTGGTTTACACAGAGCTGCGTTACTTTTCAATGATTACAAACTTCCGGTTTTATCGAAAAAATTATTGACTTATTTAAAAGAAACGTCAACGGAGTCAGAAACCCAGGGGATCTACTGGAAACAAAATCTCAACGATTGGGGTTGGTATTCTTCCAAAACCGTGAATCATGCTGGAGCCTTGGAAGCGTTTAATAAATTAAATCCAAATGATGAAACGTTCATTGAAGAAATGAAGATTTGGCTGATCACCCAGAAAGAAGTGAACTCTTGGGGAAGTTCGCGCGGAACGGCTGAAGTGATTTTCACGATTCTAAATTCTGGTAAATCGTGGACAACAGCACAAAGTGATAAAGCCACCATTGTTTGGGGATCCTCATCCCAACCTTCTCCAACGGAGAAGGAGCAAAGTGCAACTGGCTATATTAAACAAACTATAAAATCTGATAAAATTGATAAAAGTTTAGGAACAGTTACGGTTACCAAACCAGGCCCCGGAATTGTGCAAGGCGGGTTATTCTGGCAGTATTACGAAGACCTGGATAAAATAAAATCGTCCGAATCTTATATTTCAATTACCAAAGAATTGTACAGAAAAGTGAAAACCGTGAATGGCGAAGAATTGCAGAAAATTTCTGGAGACACACCTTTGAAAGTTGGTGACAAAGTTACGGTTAGAATGATTTTAAACACCGATCGAAACATGGAATTCATTCACCTGAAAGATATGCGTGCTGCAGGTTTTGAACCGTTAAATGTGATTTCTGGCTACGAATGGAAAAATGGTTTGGGATATTACCAATCGACGAAAGATGCTTCCAATAATTTCTATATTGAAAATATGAGAAAAGGAAAATACGTCTTCGAGTACGATTATATCTGTAATGCTTCTGGAACCTTCAGCAACGGAATCACGACGCTGCAAAATTATTACGCGCCGCAAATGAATGCGCATACGAAAGGAATTAAAGTTATAATTACCGAATAATTATTTTGAGCACGTTCTCATCTTTGACAAAGTTTAAAAAAAAAATCCCTTTCAAAATTGAAACGGATTTTTTCATTTCCGTATGTAGGGATAGGTCGAGACCCGTCAACATATTAACGTGCTTTTGTAATGAATTTGAGGATTCAACGCTATTAACGGTCGATGAAATCTATGGAAATAATATTACAATTAATTGGGATGAATTACCCATTTGTGTGGACAAGTCACGACTTGTCCTACTTAAAAATATGTTTTTGACAAATGTTAAAGGATTCGATTGCCAATCTCTGCAACTTTGTACCATCAAACAAACAACAGACAAAATGAAAACCTTTTATAATTTCAGCAAACTGCTGCTATTTTTTCCTGCGTTCGCATTTGCACAATCAGCGCCGACTTTACAGGAATTGATTGATAATGCTCTACTCAACGACGGAACATTAACCCAACAAACACTTGAAAATAAATACACCAAACTTGACGATCAAAAACTGAAAGATGTTTTTCTTCCGAAAGTTGAAGTATCAGGGAAAGCAGGTTATTTATATTCTTCAGCACATCTTAAGTCACCGGAAATTAATCTTCCCGCTGTTCCACCAATATTTCCCGGAGCGACAATTCCAGAAGGACAAATAACCAATAATCTCAATATTTCAGGATTTTCCGCGATGGCAAAAGCTGAAGCAAGTGTCCTTTTGTATTCAGGTGGAAAAGTAAAATATCTGAAAGAAGCCAACAGCGAGAAAAATATTTCTGAAAATTTATTGATGCAGAAAAGCCGTGATGAAATCATTACAGAAATTTCAAAAGCTTATGATCAGATGGCTTTGGTTCAGGAATCGAAAAAGGTTTTAGACGAAGCGAAAAAAAGATTAGACATTAATCGTAAAACGGCAGATAAAGCATTAGGTTATGGATTGATTACGCCTTACGATCGCAAGAAAATCGAATTGGCGCAAGCAACTTTGGATTCGAAACTGGTAGAGTACGAAGGAAAGAAAGAACTCCTGATTACTCAAATTCAAATATTAACTGGAATTGAGCGGGAAAGAATTGCTCAGATCGAACCCCAACTTCAAACAATTTCTTACGAAGTTTTAGATCAGAACATTGAGAATAGAGTAGAGATTCAAGCATTGGATCACGGCATCAAAGCAACTGATTATAAAATCAAAGCCGAAGGAAGATGGTGGGTTCCAAAAGTTCAAGCGCAAACTTCAGTGAGTTATTTTGGTTTGTTTAATAATAATATTTCTACTTCAAAAGAATTGTTACTAAACTCGGGGAAGAAATTAGATTTAAATCCAGCCAATATTAACGTGTTGCCTTTGGTTCAAGCCGGAGTTGGTTTTAAATGGGATGTTTTTGATGGAAATGAAGGAAAGCATTTGGTTGAAAAAGCAAAAATTTAAAAAGAAATTTTAGAGAATAAAAAACGGGATGCTTCCAAAAAATTGAATTGAATTTAGCCAACAATCAAACTAATTACACGATTGCTCAGGCTCAAATCAAGTTAAAAGAAAAATCCCGTGAAATAGCTAGGGAAGGTTTAGAACAGGTGGAGAAAGAATTCCGATATGGAACAAAAACTTCATCTGCTTTAATCGACGCAGAAAATGATCTTGAAAATGCAGAACTGGAATTGCAGAACGCCATCTTTAACCAAAGAAGAAGTGCAATAGAACTGATGAAATCGACACAGAATTTGCAGATTGAAAAACTTTAAATTTTTACCGGAAAAGATGCAAAAGACAAATGGAGGATTCAGGATTTTAAAAGAAGGCAAAATTAGAAACTTTCTATTACATGATGCTTATGCACACTTTTGATTCATTACAATAAAAATAAAACTTATGCCTCTTTTGCGTTAAAAAAAATTCTCTAAAAACCAACAACAACAACCATAACAAACAAACAATCAAAATGAAAAAACGAAGAAAGAGGTCGTTTCCTTCTCCCCAAAATTGACGGGGAGAGTTCTGAAAATTTACGTGGAAGAAGGACAAACTGTGAAGGTGGGAGATACGCTGGCTCTTTTAGATGTACCTGAAGTTTCTGCAAAAATTGATCAGGCAAAAGGTGCTTCCTCTGCTGCCAGAGCACAGGTTCAAATGGCTAAAAATGGGGCGAGCCCTGATCAGCTTAGACAATTGAAAGCCAAACAAAACGGTTTGCAACAACAGTTCAATTATGCCCAGAAATCATTTAACCGTGCAAAAAATATGTATAAAGACAGTTTACTTTCGCCTCAGAATTATGACGAATATTTTGCAAAATACCAAGGTGCAAAAGCGCTGTTAGATGCTGTGAATGCAGAACTTCATGATGTGCAATTAGGAACACGGTACGAAAAAATTGAAATGGCTCAAGGTCAGGCAAATCAAGCCATGGGCGCTTTGCAGGAAGCCAATGTGGCCAATGCAGAAAAATACATCATCGCCACAAATGACATGGAGATCGAAACCATTGCCTTAAACAAAGGGGAATTAGCAACGGCAGGTTATCCCTTGTTTACCGGTTATATTCCCGAAACTTCTTATTTCAGATTTACGATTCCGGAAAGTAAAATTACAAAATACCAAAAAGGAATGTCGGTGAAAATGTTGGTGAATTACAGCAAAAAAGAATTCTCAGGTAAAATCGTAGCCATCAAACAATTGGCAAAATATGCGGATATCACAACCGCTTTCCCAAACTACGAGCCGGAAGAAGCGATTTGTGAAATTAAAGTTGTTCCTGAAAATAAGGACGCGACCAAAGATATTTTGGTGAATTCAAATGTGACCTTAAAGTAGTCGTTTAAACCCCAAAATAATGAAACAGATTAAATATTTATTGAAAAGAGAATTTCGGCTGTTCTTCACCAATAGAACCATGCTTTCGGTTTTCTTTCTGGCACCCGTTTTTTACGCCTTGCTTATTGGTTTTACGTACCAATCGGGAAAAGTGGAAGATATTCCGGTGATCGTTGTCAACCACGATAATACGCCGTTGTCAAACCAAGTGGTGGAAATGTTGCAGGATAGTAAAACCTTGAAGATTCTTAGTTATATCCACGAACCTGCAGATCTGAAAGATGAAACGATCAAAACAGAAGCGGCTGCGGTAATTATCATTCCCGAACGTTTTGAAGCCATGATGCTTCAGAAAAAATATCCGGAAATGAATGTTTATGTAAATACTTCCAATGTTTTGACAGCAAATTTTGTCCCAAAAGCGATTCAGCAAACCCTAGGAACCTTTTCTGCTGGAGCGGAAATTAAAGCTTTACAAAAACGTGGGATGAATTCTGAATTGGCGAAAACCCAGTTCGAACCTTTTAAAGCCAATTATATTACGCTTTTCAACACGACCAGTAATTACTTGATTTTTATGTGGCCTGCGATGATGGCGGTAATTTTACAACAAGTGAATTTACTCGCAATGGCAGTCACTTTTTCGGAAGAGTTTAAAAGAGAATCGTTCATCAAAGATTTTGCTGGAAAAGAAAAATATGCCATTTTCGTGATGGCGATTAAATGTCTGCCAATCTGGATTTTTGCGAATTTCAATATCTTGTTTTTCTATCTGTGCAGTCTTTATTTTAAAATGCCAGTCCCCGAAAATTTGTGGAATTTCTTTTTAGTAACTGCGGTTTTCGTCGTCGCTTCAGCGAATCTTGGTGTGTTGGTCAGTATTTTAGTCCCAGACGCTTTGAAAGCCACTCAGATCCTGATGGTCATTGCGTCTCCGGCGTTTATCATCAGTGGATTTACGTGGCCTGCGTATGCGATGCCAGAATTTATTAAAAATTTCACAGCGATTATTCCGCTAACGCCATATTTAGAGGCCTTAAAGATTATGGTCGTTCAAAATGGATCCGAATATCTGACCAAAAAACATCTGGTTCATTTGTTAATTTTAGGTTGGGTTTATTTCGTTTTAGGCTGGATCGCCTTGAAAATTAAGATCCATTTTCTATTTAAAAAATATAATATTTCTGAAAATTATCAAGAAGAAATTCCTGAAGAAGAAAACCCGAATTTAATAATTTAGATCATAAATTTTCAGAATTAAAGAATAACAGTTTTTCATACTGTTTGTTTGTTGAGAACGTCTGGACTTCGGACTAGGCGTTCTTTTTTTTATGGCAGCGATTTCTCTCGTCTTCAGGGCGAGATTCCCGCTTTTTTTATTGCGGTCTTCGGCTACGCTCAGACCACAATAAAAAAGAACTCCACTCAAGCCGGGCTGCAAGTCTCGTTTCTTAAAAAAATTAATTTTTAATTCTAAATCTTGATATTAATTCATTATTCCTTTTTAAAATTACCGAAAAAGACTTAGCGTTCTTTGCTGAGTGAAATGCTTTTGCGATCGTAATTTTTTACTCATATAAAGAGATACTTTGCGTTGCGACCGTGTTTTTGTACGCATAGAAATAATTACTTTGCGTTCCTTGCGCTTAAATAAATTCAGGTCAGTAATGAATTTAAAGCATAACAATTTCATATTCTATTCTTTATTTTTGTGAAAACTACAACACGTGAAACTTCTTGAACAAATTTCAAAATACATCAAATTAGACGCTCTTACTGAGGACTTTTTCCGGAACGAAACCCAAACTAAAATATTTCCAAAAGGAGAATTATTGAGTCATCAGAATTCTTTCAACCGAAATGTCTATTATATGGAAGAAGGTTTAGCACGTATGTTTTACCACGAAAAAGGCAAAGATATCACCACCAATTTTCACTCAGAAGGAAAAGCTTTTGGTAGTGTTGATTCTATTTTCAGCAAGGTGTCTTCGGTCTATAATATCGAAACTTTAGAAGAAAGTACCATCACTTTTTGCGATTATAAAAAGTTGGAAGAATTGTGTTCGGTGTCCTTGACTTCTGCAAATTTCAGTCGATTTGTCTTGGGGAATTTATTGACCCAAATGTCAAAGCGAGTGAGTTCGCTGCAACACATGACGGCGAAAGAGAAGTACGGTCAACTTTTAGAAGAAAATTCTAATATTATTCTTCGTGCACCTTTAGGAATGATTGCTTCTTTTCTTGGAATTTCACAGGAAACATTAAGTCGGATTCGCAGCGAAATTTAAATGGTAGTATCTGCGTAAATAATTCTATTTTTGTCTAGTAAAAAGTAAATTATGCAAGACGTTTTCAATTCAAAAGATGCCCAGACATATATTGACAGAATTCAAAAACTATCGTCTGAGACCCAAACAAAGTGGGGAACGATGACCGTTGATCAAATGTTGGCACATTGCAATGTGACTTACGAAATGGTTTATGAACCTCAAAAACATAAAGCACCAAGCGGGATTGCAAAATTTATTTTAAAGAATTTCGTAAAATCAAAAGTCGTGGGAGAAAAATCGTACTCTCGAAATTCGCCGACTGCACCGCAGTTTGTCATTAAAGGAGACCAAGATTTTGATTTGGAGAGAAAGAGATTAATTGGCTTTATACAAAAAACGCAACAACTTGGACAGGAGGCATTTGATGGTAAAGAATCTTTCTCTTTCGGTAAACTAAAAGCCCAAGAATGGAATAATATGTTTGCAAAACACTTGAATCATCACCTGGAACAATTTGGAGTTTAGAAATAGAGTGATTTTGAAACACAAAAAATTAAATATGAAAAAGTTAACTCTTTTATTTCTGCTGATTAGCAGTTTTTCATTTGCTCAAATGCCTGATATTTCCAGCGTTTGGATGAATAATTCTCAACCGTATACTGGAACTATTAGTATCGATAAAATGCCATTGAAGGTGAGAATAGTTACATCAGACCAAGATAGAAAAAATGATCAGGAATATTTTGTTTCGGGATTTTCTTTGGTTGAAACCACGAATACTAAGTTTGAAGGCAAACTGAAAATCACAAAATACAAATCTGGTAAAAAAAGAAATATTGTATTTGGTGAATATGAGTTGGCTGAAGAAGGAATGGGAAAACATTCCGGGATTCTAAAAGGTAAATTTATTTATACTTTTATGTGGAATAAAAGAACTGAAAATATCGAAAATCAATTTATTGAGTTTGTTGGCAAGTGGAAGAGTTATGACGGCCAATTAAATTATCCGACCAACTGGAAGAAACAGTAATTGTTTGATTTCAATAAACTTTCAATAGTAGCAAGCACAAAAAAAGAGCAGGAAATTCCTGCTCTTTATATTTAAGGTGGAGATGTAATTAAATATTCGCATTTTCCAAAATGACTGCATAACCTTGTCCTACACCAATACACATTGTGGCTAAGGCGTATCGCTTACCTGTTTTCTGCAGTTCTAAAGCAGCGGAGTAGGTGATTCTTGTTCCGCTCATTCCAAGCGGATGGCCGAGTGCAATTGCACCTCCATTAATATTTACTCTTTCGTCATCAATAGCAAGTCCAAGTTCTTTCAGACACGCGATACTTTGGGAAGCAAACGCTTCATTCAGTTCAATAATATCGATTTGATCTAAAGTTAGATTCGCTCTTTTTAAAGCTAGTTTCGTTGCTTCAACTGGACCGATTCCCATTATTTTAGGTTCAACTCCAACGACTGCCGAACATACTATTTTAGCCATCGGTTTCAAATTGTACTTTTTCACCGCTTCGTCCGATGCTACGATTACTGCTGCCGCGCCGTCATTTAAACCAGAAGCATTTCCGGCGGTAACACTTCCGTTTTCTTTAATAAAAGCCGCTCTTAATTTTCCTAATATTTCTAAAGTTGAAGATGGTTTAATGTACTCATCTTTATTGACGATAATTGGATCTCCTTTTCTTTGCGGAATTTTAATATCCGAAATCTCTTCTGCCAATCTCCCAGATTCCTGGGCTTTCTTCGCTTTCATCTGGGAATTGTAGGCAAACTGATCTTGCTCTTCGCGAGAAATATTATAAAGTTCAACTAAGTTTTCAGCGGTTTTCCCCATGGCATCAATGCCGTACATTTTTTCCATTTCTGGATTGATGAATCGCCAGCCAAAACTTGAATCGTACATTTTTTGATCGGTAGCGAAACTATTTTCGGATTTTGAAATGACAAACGGCCCACGAGACATTCCTTCCACACCACCTGCGATAAATAAATCGCCTTCATCAGATTTTATGGCGCGCATCGCCTGAACAATACAACTCATTCCCGAAGCGCATAATCTATTAACCGTTTCTCCTGGAACATTAACGGGAATTCCGGCCAAGAGTAAAGCCATTCTCGCAACATTACGATTGTCTTCACCCGCTTGATTCGCGCAGCCAATGATCACATCGTCAATTTTATCTAAAGGCAAGTCCGGGTTTTTTTCGATAAGACTTTTAAGGACGGATGCCATTAAATCATCCGTTCTTACAGCGGCTAAACTTCCTTTAAAATTTCCGATCGCAGAACGGGTTCCGTCGATAATATATGCGTTTTTCATTCTTAATTTTTAGTAAGCGTAAATTTAGGAAAATTAAAAAGATTGAATTTGATTGAAATAATTTAGAAATCAATTCATCTTAATTGAGATAAAAATCGAAAAAAATATTTTTTTTATTTATTTAGACTTTTCGATTTCTTAAATAGTTTAAATGCACTACTCAAGAATAGTAAAACTGCCGCGGTAAGTGCGCTGAAATATATTTCCTGACTCCCTTCTTTATTTGCCACTGCAATTGCAATAAAAGACCAAACGGCAACCAAGGCAAACAGGGGCGCGTTCTTTTTCCACGTCATAAATAGATGGATAAGTGAAGCGACGATAATTAAAGTAATCGTCCAAGTAATTTCTGAAATTCCCCAGCGATTCCAATCAATTTTTGTCAACCACGCAGCGACTGCAGCAATTAAAGCGACACTGACCCAGCCGGTGTAAATTTGAAAAGGAATATTGATAAAGCATTTTTCTGCGGTACGAGAAGTAGAATTTAAAACTTTTAATAAAATAATGACAAGAGAAATAAAGACAACGAGTAGAACAAGAATTGAAAGCGACGTGTAATCGTAAAGCCAAGTAAGAATCCAAACGCAATTTGCGAGACAGGAAACGACAAACCACCATCCAATTTTTACGACAAAATGATCGCCGCCTTTTTTAGTGGGACTGAATAAACTTCTGCCTGTGTAAAAAACAAAACCTGTTAATAGTAAATAAATGACACCCCAAATCGAAAAAGCATAACCCGCTGGCGTAAATAAATTATGATATTGCTTAGAAACGTCGGCAATTGTTTGATCATTAAAAATTCCGGTATTGCTTAAATAATTAAATACTATGGTAAATACCAGAAAAAAACCATTTGCAATTTGTAACTGTTTTTTCATTTTGTTTTTATTGATCAGAACGACGACTATTTATTGTACTAAAGTAATTAATTTTTAATCGTAATCTTCCCACCATTTCTCATAAGATTTAGACTCGTCTTGCCAATCAATTTGCTCCCCAATTTTTGGCGTTATAATTTGCAAATTTTCAGTATTCATTTCCGTTAATTTTTTTAGTGGTTCATCCCACGGATGCGTGGCTAACACAAATTTAGAATGATGAACTGGAATCATCTTTTTCGCGTTCAAATCTTTCATTGCTTGAAGTTGCTCAGCCGGAATCATGTGAATGTATTTCCAGTCTGCACTGTATTGTCCAGTTTCTAAAATGGCCAAATCGATATTTCCAAATCTCTCACCTATTTTTTTGAAATGATCATCGTAACCACTATCGCCACCAATGTAAATTTTCTGTGTCGGCGTACTCAAAAGAAAACTTGCCCAAATCGCTTTGTTCTTTTTTAAACTTCGACCAGAAAAATGTCGGCTGATTTCACAGTAAATTTTAAAACCATTTCCTAAATCGAAGTTTTCTCCCCAATCTAATTCAATAATATCAGACGGAGCGTATTTCCAATGTTCTAAATGTGCACCCGTTCCAAGGCCAGTGATCATTTGTTTAACTTTAGGGCGAAGTTTTGTAATCGTATCATAATCCAAGTGATCCCAATGATCATGCGTGATGATTAAATAATCTAATTTTGGAAAATCATCCGCAGAATACAGATCGCTGCCATCCATGGCTTTTCCCAAAAAAGAAAAAGGCGAGGCGTTTCCACTAAAAACCGGATCTACTAGTATTCTTTTTCCATCGACCTGAATAAAATAGGACGAATGTCCAAACCAGATAAAAACATTCTCCTCTTGATTAATATTTTTTAAATCGGTTTTCTTAAAATTAAATTTTTGCTTTGGTATTTGTCGCTCACTTTTACCAAACAGAAAACGAAACATTATTTTAGGAATTGATGTATCCTCTGCAAGTTGCGGAGTGTAATTGATGTTTTGAAAGGAACCATCTCTATAATTAGGAGATTTCAAAATACGTTGAAGTCTTTCACCAGATGGATTTTTCCCGAACTTCGGATGGTTCATGATCATGAATATGCCGACAGTTATTAATAAAAGTAGAATGAGTATGAAGACCATATTTTATTATGATAAAGTTAAGTGCGAAATTAAATAAATTGGTAATAAAAAAGTCATCTTTGAAAAAACTTCACTCAAAACTTAAATAGTTTAGTCGTAAAAAAACACGCTTGTCAGCGTGTTCCATTTAAAAATTTAATCCTGTTTTGCTAATCCCTTTTCTTCTTCCAGTTTTCTTTTCGTTACTTTTTTAAAAGTATAAGCGCTCATCATAATACTGAATTCATAGAGTAAAAGAAGCGGAAAGGCCGCCATTAACATGCTTAAAACATCTGCTGGAGTAATAATCGCTGCAACAACCATAATTAAAACAATAGCGTGTCGCCGGTAAGTACGCATGAATTGAGGCGTTAAAATTCCTATAGAAGTCAAGAAATAAACAATTACTGGAAATAAAAATATTACTCCCATTCCTAAAACGATTTGCAAAAATAAAGTGGTATAGTCGCTTAAGTCAAATAATTGAGTGATTGACTCTGAAACTTTAAATAATAATCCAAAATTGATCGCAAACGGAAGGATAAGAAAATAACCGCATAAAATCCCTGCGACGAAAAGCATCCAAACAAAATTAATTAACCAGACCGAATTTTTCCTTTCTTTTGGATGTAATGCCGGAGAAATAAATCGCCATAATTCCCAGACTAAATAAGGGAATGCCGCGACAAGTCCACCAAAGATCGATACCGCCATCATTACATTAAACTGCTGAAAAAGTTTCTTTTGTTGTACGGCAAAATGTGCGGGCAATGTAATACTGTCTTCACCTATCAGTTCGCGTGAAAAGTGATTAACTACTCTAAAAGTAAAAAAATCATTGCGTGTGGGGCCGAAGAAAACGTGATCCATAATCCAGTTCACATTAAAACCTACTACAACTGCACAGACAAGAACTGCGATAAGTGATCTGATTAAGTGGCCTCTTAATTCACCGATGTGTCCCCAAAAAGACATTTCTTTTATTTCGCTCACGAAGAATTTTATTTAAGTTTAAATTGGGTTGTGCTATGACAACATATTTTATTGAAGTTGCGAAATTAATTAATTATTGGCAGAAAATCATCAAATCGTACTTTCTTCTACTTTAATGAAAGATTAGCAGCGAAAAAATTGGGAAAATTATCAAATGAAATTATATTTTTAAAATTTAGTTCAATTAATTCCTTCATCCAAAAGTCGATGGATATCGATTATTCCAAAATATTTTGAATCAGAAGTTACGATTAACTGACCAATATTTTTCTCCTTTAAAATTTGCATCGCTTCTTTTGCAAGCATATTCTTATCAATACTTTTAGGATTGCTACTCATAATATCTTTCGCTACAAACTTAGATAAGTCTTCTTCGCTCATCAACATTCGTCGTAAATCGCCATCCGTGATCACTCCAGTAATTTGATCTCCATCAGTTACTACCGTAATTCCATGTTTAGAACTGCTGACTGAAATGATAATATCTCGTAGGTTTGAATCTTCAGAAACTTGCGGTTTTTGCGGAGATAAAAACTGATCTACTTTGGCGGTCAGATTTTTTCCTAAACTTCCACCAGGATGAAATTTAGCAAAATCATCTTCTTTAAAACCATTGAGTTCCATTAGGCAAACCGCTAATGCATCTCCCAAAGCCATTTGGACGGTTGTCGAACTTGTGGGCGCTAACTTAATTGGACAGGCTTCTTTTTCCACGGAAGTATTTAAAACAACATCTGCATATTCGGCGAGTTTGCTTTGTAAATTACCTGTCATCGCAATTAAATGAGACGAATATTCTTTAAGAAAAGGTGCTAATTTTACGATTTCTGGTGAATTTCCTGAATTGGAAATACAGAGAACAACATCGGTTTTTTGAATGACTCCGAGATCTCCGTGAATCGCTTCGGAAGCGTGAAGAAATTGCGCTGGAGTTCCGGTAGAGTTCAAAGTAGCAACAATTTTATTCCCAACGTGCGCAGACTTTCCGATTCCTACGACGATTAGTTTTCCTTTCGAAGAATTGATAATTTCTACGGCTTCTAAAAATTGATCGTCTAACCGGTTTTTAAGGTGCTCCAATTCAGAAATTTCAATTGAAATTGCTTCTTTAGCGAGTGTAAGAATTTCCTGATTATTCATAAAATAGCGCAGATGAGTTTTTTTAAATTTATAATCCAGAAAATATTGAACTGAAATTGCGGTTTAATAATATACCTACCTATAAAATACGTAATTATTTAATGGCATTTCCAGTACAATTAAATACCATTTTTTTCAGATGTGGTATTTATTTTTTAACTTTGGTTATTATGCAAATTTAGAAAAGAAATAGCATAACATCATCTAAAATTCGAATTTTCCATTTCAGCGAAATTTAAATTGTTAGAATATACGAAAGCTTCCAAAAATGTCAATCTACAGATGAACACTATCCATACCGATCTATCCAAAGAACTAAAAAAATATTTCGGTTTCTCAAAATTTAAGGGACAGCAAGAAGAAATTATCAAAACTTTAATGAAAGGCGACGATGTATTTGTTCTAATGCCCACTGGAGGAGGAAAATCTCTTTGCTACCAATTACCCGCACTGATATCAGAAGGAACAGCGATTGTTGTTTCTCCTCTAATCGCCTTGATGAAAAATCAAGTAGATGCTATTAACGGCCTTTCACCGGTAAAAGGGATTGCGCATGTTTTAAATTCGTCGCTTAATAAAGCACAAACCAAACAGGTTTTTGATGATATTAGAGCCGGTATAACCAAATTGTTATATGTCGCTCCCGAATCTTTAATTAAAGAAGAATACTTAGAATTTTTAAGATCAGTCACCATTTCTTTTGTGGCCATCGATGAAGCGCACTGTATATCAGAATGGGGCCATGATTTCCGTCCAGAATATAGAAACCTAAAAACGATCATTGATAAAATTGCCGATGTGCCTGTAATCGCGTTAACAGCAACGGCAACGCCGAAAGTGCAAGATGATATTCAAAAGACTTTAGGCATGAGTAATGCGCTTGTTTTCAAAGAAAGTTTTAACCGAGCGAACTTGTATTATGAAGTACGACCGAAAGTAAATATTGACCGTGAAATTGTTAAATTTATTAAATCCCATAAAGGAAAATCTGGAATTGTCTATTGTTTAAGCCGTCGAAAGGTGGAAGAATTTGCGCAGGTATTACAGGTTAATGGAATTAATGCTCTTCCATATCACGCTGGTTTAGATCAGAAAACAAGAGTGATGAACCAGGATAAATTCTTGATGGAAGATGCTGATGTAATTGTTGCAACAATCGCCTTCGGAATGGGAATCGATAAACCAGATGTTCGTTTTGTAATTCATTATGACATCCCAAAATCACTCGAAAGTTACTATCAGGAAACTGGTCGCGCTGGTCGTGATGGAGGTGAAGGATATTGCTTAGCTTTTTACGATCCAAAAGATATTGAGAAACTCGAGAAGTTTTTAGCACAAAAACCAGTATCGGAAAGAGAAATCGGTTTGCAATTACTGAATGAAGTGGTAGGCTATGTAGAAACTTCGATGAGCAGACGACAATATATCCTCCATTATTTTGGGGAACAATTTGATCCTGTAACGGGCGACGGTGCCTTGATGTGTGATAATTCTGTTGATCCGCCAACCCTGAAAGAGGCAACAAAAGAACTTCGATTGGTATTAAATTTAGTAAAGGAATTAGAGGAGAAATTTAAAACTAAAGATTTAATTTCTGTAATCGTCGGAAAAGAAAACCCCGTTACGAAATCATATAAATTAGAAAATACCAAGCATTTCGGAATAGGTAAGAATGAATCAGAAAACTTTTGGAAATCAATCTTCCGACAGGCGACTGTACAGAATTTTTTACAGAAAGACATCGAAACGTATGGCGTTTTAAAACTGACTGAAAAAGGAACTAAAGCAGTTTCCTCTAAGACCGATCATCAGTTCTTTATTGCAGAAGATCGCCAGTATAATCTGCTGCAAACCAAAGCGGATTCTGCTAAAGTTCAAACTGATTCTGCGACCGGCATGGACGAAGTTCTTTTTGCTCAATTAAAAGATTTACGTCGAAGTGTCGCAAAGAAGCAAGGAATTCCTCCGTACACGGTTTTTATGGATCCGAGTTTAGAAGATATGACGGTACAATATCCGATTAACGTTGATGAAATTGGAAAAGTCTACGGCGTTGGCGAAGGAAAAGCAAAGAAATACGGAAAAGAATTCGCTGACTTTATTAAAAATTACGTCGATGAAAATAATATAGAAAGAACGCAGGATATGGTGATGAAAACAGTCGCCAACAAATCCAGTCACAAAGTCTTTATTATTCAAAGCACCGATAAGAAAATTGATTTAGAAGATATTGCAAAAGCCAAAAATCTTTCGATGGATGAACTGTTGAAAGAAATGGAACGTATTGTTTATCAAGGAACTAAATTGAATATTAATTATTATGTTGATGAAAATTTCGACGAGGATATCGTTGAAGATTTCATGACCTTTATGGGTGAAAGTGAAAGTGATAGTATGAAAGTTTTACTCTCCGAATTTGGCGGTGATCTTAATGATGAAGAAGTTAGAATGTTAAGAATTAAATTTATATCCGACGTTGCGAATTAAAAATTTTAAATCATGGAAAATTCAGTAACAGAAATAAAACGCGAATTAATCTACTGGATTGAAAACCTTAACGAAGTAGAGACCTTGAAAAAGATATTGCAATTAAAAAATGACTTA
Source organism: Flavobacteriales bacterium (assembly GCA_038242555.1). GTDB lineage: Bacteria > Bacteroidota > Bacteroidia > Flavobacteriales > Weeksellaceae > Kaistella. The sequence goes on from JBBSRZ010000040.1 coordinate 16,683, forward strand.
ACCGGCTCTTCATTAATTTCAGGAATCAATTCAGAAAAGATTGTAAAAAATACTTTTGACGAACAATTTGCTGCAGGAATGACCTCTGATGAATTATTGGAAAATATTGCTGCCCATATTGGATCGATAGGTTCGGAGGGAGAGTAATTCATTCAATTTTAAATTTTCAACAACTTAACAAAATTGAAATTATGGAAAATCCAGTTTTAGACCTTAAAAGAGAAATTATTAGTTGGGTGAATAACCTTGATGATTTAGATCTTCTGTCTGAACTAATTGAGATGAAAAGTAGAGATATATCTATTCCCTTAATTTCAGAATCTCAATCCGAATATGTGGTAAAAGATGATTTTGATGAAAGGTTTGCGAAAGGCATGACAAGTAAGGAACTTCTTAAGGAAGTTTATGCACATATTGATACTTTACCTTGGAAAGAAAAATAGTCTTTTCGGAAAGCATCAAAATCTTTTTCAACGAATTGGTAGATATTCTCTATTCTCAGAATTATTTTGGTTTTAAAAAAGATGCACAATTATATGTGAAACAGATTGTTTTATTTATTAATAGTTGTGATTTTGAAACTAATATAAAAGAAAGCCCTAAAAAATATTACAAATACGGTAAGAAGTATTTTCGCTATAAAGCCAACAATCACACAACTTGGTACATCTTTTTTGATCAGAAAGACAATCAATTTTTAGTCAATCATATTTTAAATAACCATTCCCACGACTTTACAGAGTTATTGTAATTTCGCATCTAGCTTTAACTAGGTTATTTATGTAAAGCATGAAAAAAATCTCTATTATTTTTATACTTCCTGATCTGGAAACTGGCGGTGCTGAAAGAATCGTCACTACGATTGCGAATCATTTGCCCCGCGAAAAGTTTGACCGTACGATTCTTTTGTTGAGAAAAGAAGGTGGATATCTGGAGTTTCTAAAAGATGATGTAGAAATTATCGATATTAAAACGCCCCGGATTCGGCATTCATTAAAGCCGATCCTCCGTGAAATTCGTAAAAGAAAGCCCGATATTGTTTTCAGTGGATTTGGAGAAATCAATGCGTACTTGGCTATATTCCTAAAGTTTCTTCCTAAAGTTAAATTTATAGCGCGGGAAACAAATGTGGTTTCGGAACATGTGACTCGAAAAGAGATTCGATTTTTTTATAAGTTTTATAATAATTATGATAAGATTATTTGTCAAAGTGACGATATGCAAAATGATCTAATTGAAAATTTTAAAATTAAAAAAGAGAAGTTAATTAAGATCAATAACCCGGTCGATTTTGAATTTATTGAGGAAAAACTCGCGGTTTCTCATAGACCTGAATCCTATAAAGATGATTTTAAAAATGTTGTTGCTATTGGCAATCTCTCTTCTCGAAAAGGTTTTGATAATTTATTAAATGTGTTCAGTCATTTGAAAAATGAAAAAATTCTGCTTCATATTTTAGGAGATGGGCGAGACAAAGAAGTGTTGCATCAAATGAAAAATGATTTAGGTTTAGAAAATGTGATCTTTCACGGACAGCAGAAAAACCCTTATCAATATTTAAAGTTTGCTGATCTGTTTATTTTATCTTCCCGTTACGAAGGTTTTCCCAATGTTTTGTTAGAAGCGGGTGCATGTGGAACTTATTCATTGGCTAATAATTGTCCAGGTGGAATTAAAGAAATCATTCAGCCAGGAATTAATGGGGAGATATCAAATATTGAAAACTACGAGCAATTTTCAGAACGAGTAAAAATTTTCGTCCAGCAAACTCATGATGAAATCGCCGTCAAAAATTCTATCGCTTCCCGTTTTTCAAAAGACTTTATCTTAGAAAAGTATGAAGATGTTTTATTAAATATATGATTTAACTCATACCAGGGTTTTTATTATTTGTAAACTTTACGGAATTTTATAAAATTTATTCATTTGATAATCAATTTGATGTGTTAAATTATTTGTAAACAATTTTTTATTGAAAGATACTTCTGTATATTTATTTTTTTAAATTGAAAAATAATGGAAGCAACAATCTTAGATAAAAAAACAACTACTTATACTTACGATGAAGCGTATCGGGCTTCTTTAAAATATTTCGAAGGTGATGATTTAGCCGCCAAAGTTTGGGTGAGTAAATACGCCTTAAAAGATTCAGACGGAAATATTTACGAGCAAAATCCGGACGATATGCATCGCCGAATCGCCTCTGAAATTGCCAGAGTTGAATCGAAATATCCTAACTCACTTTCGGAGCAAAAAGTCTTCGATCTCATCAAAAAATTCAAATATATTATTCCACAGGGAAGTCCGATGACGGGAATTGGGAACAATTTCCAAATTGCTTCTCTTTCAAACTGCTTCGTAATCGGAAGTGGAGCACAAAGTGATTCTTACGGAAGCATTATGAAGATTGATGAAGAGCAGGTTCAGTTGATGAAGCGCCGTGGTGGAGTTGGACACGATTTATCACACATTCGTCCGAAAGGTTCTGCGGTGAAGAACTCTGCCTTGACTTCAACTGGTTTGGTTCCTTTTATGGAAAGATATTCTAACTCAACACGTGAAGTTGCGCAGGATGGCAGAAGAGGAGCGTTAATGCTTTCTGTGTCTGTGAATCATCCCGATTCTGAAGATTTTGTCGATGCAAAGTTGGAGCAGGGAAAAATTACGGGTGCGAATATTTCGGTGAGAATTGACGATGAGTTTATGAAAGCCGTTATCAATAAAGACAATTACATTCAGAAATATCCAATCCACAGCGACAATCCGAAATTTCAAAAGGAAATAAAAGCGACTGATCTTTGGGATAAAATTATTCACAACGCCTGGAAATCCGCGGAGCCTGGAATTCTTTTCTGGGATACCATTATCAACGAATCTTTGCCGGACTGTTATGCAGATCTTGGCTACGAAACGGTTTCTACTAATCCGTGTGGAGAAATTCCTTTGTGTCCGTATGATTCCTGCCGATTGTTGGCGGTGAATCTTTTCTCTTATGTTGATAGTCCTTTTACAAAAGAAGCCAAATTTAATTTCGAATTGTTCAAAGAGCATGTTAGTTACGCCCAAAGAATGATGGACGATATTATCGATCTGGAAATTGAAAAAATCGATGCGATTCTTCTAAAAATTGAATCTGATCCAGAAGGAAATGAAATTAAAGCGACAGAGAAAAATCTTTGGACAAAAATACGTCACAAAACAATTGAAGGCAGAAGAACCGGCGTTGGAATTACGGCGGAAGGAGATATGCTGGCTGCTTTAGGAATTCAATACGGAAGTAAAGAAGGAAATGAATTTTCGACTATGGTTCATAAAACCTTGGCTTTGGCTGCTTATCGTTCATCGGTAGAAATGGCGAAAGAAAGAGGTGCATTTGCAATTTATGATGCGAAAAGAGAAGCGAAAAACCCTTTTATTTTAAGAATGAAAGAAGCCGATCCGGAATTGTATGAAGATCTGAAAAAATATGGTCGACGTAATATTGCGTTGTTGACGATTGCGCCAACTGGAAGTACATCATTAATGTCGCAAACTTCGTCTGGAATTGAACCTGTGTTCATGCCCGTTTATAAAAGGCGCAGAAAAGTAAATCCAAATGATCAAGATATTCGCGTTGATTTTGTAGATGAAGTGGGCGATTCCTGGGAAGAATATTTGGTTTTCCACCACCGTTTTAAAGAATGGATGGAAGTTAACCAAATCGATACTGACAAAAATTATTCGCAAGAAGAATTAAATAAAATTATTGAGCAATCTCCATACTATAAAGCGACGTCCAATGATGTAGATTGGTTGAGCAAAGTTGAAATGCAGGGTTCTATTCAGAAATGGGTGGATCATTCGATTTCGGTGACGATTAATGTTCCGAATGATGCAACGGAAGAATTGGTGAATCAACTCTACATCAAAGCGTGGGAAGTGGGTTGCAAAGGGGTGACGGTTTATCGCGACGGTTCACGGTCCGGAGTTTTGATTTCTGCAGATGAGAAAAAAGAGGAGAAACCTGAAATGATTACGTCAGTTTTTCCTACAAAAAGACCGCACATTTTAGAAGCCGATGTCGTTCGTTTTCAAAATAATAAAGAAAAATGGATTGCTTTTGTCGGTTTAATCGAAGGCAAACCTTATGAGATCTTTACTGGTTTAGCCGAAGATGAAGAAGGAATTTCTGTTCCACGTTGGGTGAATGACGGAGTGATTATTAAAAATCAAGACGAG
>JBBSRZ010000041.1:0-20742 GCA_038242555.1 Flavobacteriales bacterium
AGGTCGATTTTATGGAAATCATCAGATTTGAAACTTTCCTCTAAAAGAAATAATAACTGACTCATTTGAGAATCAATGGTCTTTAAATCACTGATCTGATTTTCTTTCAAGGGTTTGTGGTTATTATGAACATGCGAAAAACTGTTGCTGGTTAGAAAATCTATAGACTGCACCATATCTTGCAAATAACTTAAGATTAGGATATAAAACTTGCTCGCTTCTACGGAGTTATCATCTAAGTTTTTAATGAAATAAAATACATTACTTTTCAACTCATCCACTTCTTTTTCTAAACTTTTCTGTTCTTTTTTATTGGCTTTCAGCAAAGCTAAATCGTAGGAACTGATATTGTTTATTAAGCCACTATAGAGAGAATTTGTTTTATTAAAAACCTTTGATATTTGTGCAGAACTTTCCTTAATCATTTCATTGACGGTGCCAATATCTTCTCGACGCAATGTTTTTATTTCGGCCTCAACTGCGACCTTCTGTTTATATTTTCGGGAACTTTTATAAAGCAAGATTGCCAGCAAAAGCAAAAGCCCTACAAAAGCGAACACTTCACCAATTTTCAATATATAAGCAATTGTACAAGCCAATAAAAATGCAACAATCGCCGTGAAAAACCAGCCACCTATCACTTTGAAAACGCCCGCAATTCTGTAAACGGCACTTTCCCTATCCCACGCTCTATCTGCAAATGAAGTTCCCATCGCAACCATAAAAGTAACATAAGTGGTAGACAACGGTAATTTCATCGAAGTACCAATTGCAATTAAGATACTTGCAACCATTAAATTAACAGAAGCTCTCACCATGTCGAAAGCTGGTTCGTCTGCTGTATTTTTAGTGGATTTCAGTACGCTTTGAAATCTTCTATTGATCCTAATTTGTACTCTTCTTGGTAAAAAATAATTGATGCCTTCTCCAATATTTACTCCAGCTCGTACGATGGCGCGGGAAATTGTATTCGGGGTAAATTTTTCTACACCATCACCTTGTCTGGACAAATTGACACCAGTTTCTATCACGCTTCTTGCCTTTTTTGAAGTCCATAGGGTAACGACCATGATCACGCCCGCAAATAATAAAAAATAGAAAGGAGCAACAATATCATTATTTGCCAAATCTCCCATCATAAAGTCATCGCCAGAAATGCCACTTCCGTTAAAAATTTCATAAGAATTAAAAGCTGCGATAGGAACCCCAATGAAATTGACTAAATCATTCCCTGCAAATGCAAGCGCCAAAGCAAAAGTGCCAATCAAAATGATTACCCTCAAAATATTAACCTTGAAAACACTAATTAGCATTTGAGATAGGGCAGTAAAAAAAATAAAATTACCACCTAAAATTAGAAATTGATGTTCATCAATCCACGCAAACTGTTTCTCAGATATGAATGAAACTCCTTTTAATCCTTTAATTAAAATGAAAAAAGTAATTGCTGTAATTGCTACACCACCGAAGATGGATCCAAAATATTTAAGCTTCTTTTCAAAATGAAAGGTGAATATTAAACGAGAAATATATTGTACAAAACCACCAATCGTAAAAGATAAAAATACTGATAATAGTATACTATAGACAATCATCGAGGCCTTTTTTGTATTGATATACGCACCCAAATTATCTAAACTTTCATCGGAGGTCACAATCTTATACACTGCCAGACAAACTGCCGCACCCAATAATTCAAAAATAATAGAAACCGTGGTTGAAGTGGGCAATCCCAAGCTGTTGAAAACATCTAACAAAAGAATGTCGGCAATCATAGCGGCAAGAAAAATGATCATGACATCATTAAAGCTAAACATGCTCGGAACAAAGATGCCGCTTCGTGCAATCTCCATCATACCACTTGAAAATATGGCGCCAATAAGAACACCAAGACTCGCAACAATCATGGTAATTTTAAAAGAAATGGCTTTCGAACCTATTGCCGAATTTAAAAAATTTACTGCATCATTGCTCACACCAACAACCAAATCGATGATTGCTAATATTCCTAAGGCAATAAGCATGATAATATAAATTTGCTCCATTTACAAACGGTTTATTGTGTTGCAAAAATCGGTTATCATTTTCGTTTATACATTAACACAATGTTAATTTCCTAAATCTATAAGATTTCGACTAAATAAAATATGATTATTAAGCATAACTTTATATATTAAATTTTTGTCAATTTTTTTTCTAAAAGAATATTATAAATTTTGCACAATACAGGACAAAATTAACTCTTGCAGATAATCTGTGTTTATTTCATATTAAAGCCCCTCATTCTAAAAAAGAAATATCTTTGCACAATTACATAATTGCTTCAAGATGAAAGACGTGAAAATTCCATTTGTGATTAGACTTGCCATGGTGCTAATCAGCATTTTGTTGATTGGTTTCTTGGCGAAAATTGGTAAAGGAATTTTGGCTCCTCTTTTCTTTTCCGTTTTAATGGCTCTTTTGTTTCTGCCGTTTGCTAATTTTTTAGAACGAAAATTAAGAATCACGAGAGTTTTGTCCACCTTTTCGTCGCTTCTCATGATGTTGGTTTTCCTGTCAGGTTTGATTTTCTTCTTCTCTACACAGTTAAGTGATTTTGTAAATGATTTTCCTGTTTTGAAAGCGCAGGTCACCAAATCTTTCAATGAATTACAATTGTGGATCTCGAACACATTTAATTTGAATCTTATTAAACAGATGTCGTACATCAATCAGGCTGTTGAAAAGTTGCTGGCTTCTACCGCAGTAATTTTAGGTTTTACGGTTTCGATGTTTTCCTCGACCATGGCGTTTTTTATCTTTAGCGCATTATTTTTTATTTTCATTTTAAATTATCGCCGTGTTCTTTATCAGTTCATTGTTTCTTTATTTACAGAACAACATTTTGATCAGGTAAATGAAGGAATCTCGGAAATTCAAAAAATCATTAAGGAATATATTTCCGGGTTATTTATTCAGATCATCATAGTAAGCATCTTAACAAGTATTCTACTTTCGGTATTAGGAGTAAAATATGCAATACTGCTTGGAGTTTTAACTGGTTTAATGAATGTTATTCCGTACGTCGGGATTATATTATCTGGACTGATCGCTTGTTTGATTTCCTTCGCAACTGGCGGTAATCATACTCTTTTAGTTTTAGTGGGATATTTAGTCATTCACGCTGTAGATGCGAATATCACGCTTCCTTTAGTCGTAGGATCCAAAGTAAAAATAAACGCACTCTTCACTTTTATTGGACTCTTAATTGGCGAAGAATTATGGGGAATTTCTGGGATGTTTTTGAGTATTCCTTTATTAGCGGTTCTGAAAATTATATTTGAACGGGTGGAAGGATTACAACCTTGGGGTAAAGTGTTAGGAGAAGATACGAAGCGCAGAAAACCTCGAAAAAAGTATAAAATCAGCAAAAATATCACTCTCGAAGAAAAAGAGTAACGACTTGAATACCTTACCTGTCAGTGACTTATACTGTAAATTGATTTTACAAGAACTATAATAGGTATTTACAAAGTTTACAAAAGATTCAGACGGACCTTTGATTTAATTAATCAATAAAAAATTCCGTTATGAAATTTCCAAAATTCAATCTCGTTTTTCTATGTCTGATCGTAGCCACTTTATTTTCGTGTGCTAAGAGCGATGCTGAACGCGCTTCAATTGATGTAGCCACAGATTACGCCGCCACTTCAGAAAGTTCAGATTCTATTTCATCAGTCGCAACCATGCAAGTTGAGGGAAAGCAATTTATTAAATCCGCTGATGTAAATATGGAAGTCAAAGATGTTTACGAGGCGACTATTTCAATTGAACAGTCATTACAAAAATTGGGTGGTTTTGTGACTTCAAGTCGCTTAAATACTCAGGTCATCGATGAAGAAACTTTTAACACTTCTGATGAAAATGCAACATTGGTTAGAAAGTTTCAAACAGAAAATGCCATGCAAGTTCGGATTCCGACCGAAAAATTGGGAGAATTTCTCACTTTCGTTAACGACAAAAAGCTTTTTCTTAATACAAGAAACATTACCGCTTCAGATGTTACAGCCAATATTCAACTGGCTGAACTGGAAGCAAAAAGAAATTCTAAAACCTCAAAACTAATAAAATTAAAGTGACAATGACTGACGAGAACGAGTCTGAATCTAATTATCAGAAAGTTTCCAGTTTTGAAATGAAAGACCAAATAAAATACAGCACTGTTGACATTTATCTAAAAGAACCACAAATTCGAATCGCTGAAATAGCGGTCACTAATACTAGAAACATCGAGAACAAATACAAACTAAATTTTTTCTATGATTTGAAAAATGGTTTTGTCGAAGGCTTCTACCTGATCCAAAAGTTAGCAATCGGTTTGGTAACAATTTGGCCGATACTTATAATAGGAGGCATCATTTTTTATTTATTTAGAAAAAGAAAAACAGTATCTACTTTGGAAAACCCTAGTTCATTGAAATAAAAAAACCTCATTTGAAATCGACCTCCGTAATTTTTTCGGAGGTTTTATTTTTCCGTAAATTTGCAGTGGTTTTAAATATATATCATTTATTATCATTCAACTAAAGCTCTAGAAAATGTTACCTAAAATAAATCCCACTCATACGACCGCCTGGAAAAATCTAACGGAGCATTTTGCTCAAACCGATTTTGACCTGAGAACTCTTTTTCAAAATAATCCGGCGCGTTTTCAACAATTTTCGGTTCAGCGAGAAGATTATTTATTCGATTATTCTAAAGGTTTAATTGATGAAAAAACATCTAACCTTTTACAAGATTTAGCGAAAGAATGCGATTTAGAATCCGCCATCAAATCGATGTTTGCTGGCGAGAAAATAAACGAAACTGAAGGAAGAGCAGTTCTTCACACCGCCTTGAGAGATTTTTCAAATCAAGAAATTTTAGTTGATGGTGAAAATATAAAACCCGGAATTAAAAGGGTTTTAAATCAAATGAAAACGTTCTCTGAAAAAATTATTTCAGGAGAACACAAAGGATTTTTAGGCAAAGAAATTACTGATGTGGTCAACATCGGGATTGGTGGTTCTGATTTAGGACCTGTGATGGTTTGCTCAGCGTTGAAACATTTTAAAACAAGACTGAATGTTCATTTTGTATCTAATGTAGATGGAAATCACATCGCAGAAACATTAAAAAATCTGAATCCAGAAACGACTTTATTTATTATAGCATCCAAAACATTTACGACTCAGGAAACAATGACCAACGCAGAATCTGCTAAATCATGGTTTTTGAAATCAGGGAATCATGATGATGTGGCAAAACATTTCGTGGCTCTTTCTACGAATATTGAAGCGGTGAAAAAGTTCGGAATTGCGAAAGAAAATATTTTCGAATTTTGGGATTGGGTTGGCGGCAGATATTCCCTGTGGAGTGCAATAGGGCTAAGCATCGCGCTTTCCGTAGGTTATGAAAACTTTGAACAATTATTGAATGGAGCGCATGAAAATGATGTTCATTTTCAAACTGCTGATTTCAAAGAAAACGTTCCGGTGTTAATGGGACTTTTAGGAATTTGGTACCGCAACTTCTTCGAGGCGGCATCCTATGCGATTTTGCCTTACTCCCAATATTTGGATCGTTTTCCAGCCTATCTTCAACAAGGTGATATGGAAAGCAACGGTAAATGCGTGGACCGAAATGGAGAATTTGTCGATTACGAAACGGGGCCGATTATTTGGGGGGAACCTGGAACAAACGGTCAGCATGCTTTTTACCAATTGATCCATCAAGGAACAGAATTAATTCCGGCAGATTTTATCGCTTATATAAAATCTTGCAATGATATTTCGGACCATCAAGAAATTTTATTGGCCAATTTTTTCGCCCAAACAGAAGCCTTAGCGTTCGGAAAAACACAAGATGAAGCAAAAGCGGATTTAGAAAAGTCAGGAAGTTCAGAACAGGAAGTTGATCGATTAGTGAATTACAAAGTTTTCCACGGAAATACGCCCACCAATTCATTAATGTTTAAGGAATTAACTCCGTTTTCTTTGGGACAATTAATTGCTCTTTACGAACATAAGATCTTTGTTCAGGGCGTAATTTGGAATATTTTCAGTTTTGACCAATTCGGCGTAGAATTAGGAAAAGTTTTAGCAGGGAAAATTTTAGGTGAACTAAAGAATACCCAATCTGTTACTTCTCATGATTCCTCTACGAATGGTCTGATTCAATATTATAAAGAGAAAAAGTAAATCGAATTTAATAAATCTAAAGTAAAAACGAAATGGCACAAATTCTCGACGGACTGAAAGTCTCCAAAGAAATTAAAGAAGAAATTCGAATTGATGTTGACAAAATTATTCAAAGTCGCAAACGTCCACCTCATCTCGTAGCAATTTTGGTAGGTAAAAACGGTGCGAGCATGACTTATGTGAACAATAAAATAAAAGATTGCAAAGAAGTCGGTTTCAGATCTTCTTTGGTTGAGTTTCCAAGTACAGTTTCCGAGTCAGAACTTTTAGAAAAGATCGACGAACTGAATCAGTCGAAAGATGTTGATGGATTTATCGTTCAATTGCCATTGCCAAAACAAATTGATCAAGAGAAAATAATCATGGCGATTGATCCAAGAAAAGATGTGGATGGTTTTCACCCAGAAAATTTCGGGAAAATGGCGCTTGAAATGGATACTTTTTTACCTGCGACTCCGTTTGGGATTTTAACTTTATTAGAACGATATGGTATTGATACCAAAGGAAAACATTGTGTTATTATTGGAAGAAGTAGAATCGTAGGGAAACCGATGAGTATTTTGATGGGAAGAAAAGATTTCCCAGGGAACTCAACGGTAACGCTCACGCATTCTTACACGCCGCATATCGAAGAATTTACGAGAAACGCAGATATTGTAATCACCGCTTTGGGCGATCCCAATTTTTTAAAAGGAGATATGATAAAAGAAGGCGCCATCATCGTAGATGTGGGTATTACGCGCGTAGAAGATCAATCTGAAAAGGGATACAAATTAGTCGGCGATGTCGATTTTGAAAGTTGCAAAGAAAAAGCACATTGGATCACGCCAGTTCCTGGTGGAGTGGGCCCAATGACAAGAGCCATGTTGATGAAAAATACAATTTTGGCCTATAAAACCTCAGTTTATAATGATTAAAGAAGAAGAAAAAAATATTTTATTACAACAAGGTAAAATGCTCCCCGTGATGGAGCATTTTTATACTTTACAAGGTGAAGGCGCGCATACCGGAAAAGCCGCTTATTTCATCAGATTAGGCGGCTGTGACGTGGGCTGTCACTGGTGTGACGTGAAAGAAAGCTGGGATCCCAATTTACATCCGTTAATGAATACGGAACAAATTGCTGAGATCGCAGCAAGTTTCTGTACAACAATTGTGCTCACTGGTGGCGAACCATTAATGTGGAATTTAGAAATTCTAACCAGCAAATTAAAATCCTTGGGTTGTGATATTCACATCGAAACTTCTGGGGCATACGAAATGAGTGGTACACTAGATTGGATCACGCTTTCTCCAAAAAAAACCAGCTTACCAAATGATGCAATCTATGCACAAGCGAGTGAATTGAAGATGATTATTTTTAATAATAATGACTTTAAATTTGCAGAAGAGCAAGCCGCAAAAGTTTCTGAAAACTGTGTTTTATATTTACAAAGCGAATGGAGTAAGCGCGACGAAATGTATCCGAAAATCACCGATTTTATCTTAGCAAATCCGAAGTGGCAGGCATCTGTTCAAACCCATAAATATTTGAATATTCCTTAATTTAGATTAGATTTACTTCTAGTTAGTTTGCGATATGCAAAGAATTCGATATTCTCGCTATTTTAAATCTTTTTTTATTATCATCGATGTTCTAGTGATATCGGCGGTGTTTGTCTATTTCTTTTTGACGAACAACGAGGAATTATTTAGCCAAGAAATCTGGGAACAAAATGTACTTTCTGTAATTCTATTAATTTTTTATTGGATTCTGCTCAGTAGCAGGACGAAACTATATTCCATTGCTCGAAATATCACGTATACCATTTATCTAGAGCGGTTAGTTACACATATTTTTATTTTTATTTTCGGCGTAATTCTTTTGGGAAAAGTCAGTAACAATGATTTTTTAAAACAAGACCGTTTTAACATTGCAGTCACTTTATTCCTTCTGCTTTTCTTCATCAAATCGATCTTATTCTTTGCTTTAAAGTATATCCGAACGTTAGGCTGGAATTATCGAAACATTATGTTTCTATCTAATGATGCGTCAACCGAAATTCTGAAAGGAATTCTGACTGAGCGTAAAGATTATGGTTTTAAAATTTTTGATTATCCAGTTACAGATCAGTTTAATAGTGAACAATTGGTTGATTTTTGGAAGAAAAACGGGATTCATACGATGTACATTTCAATGGAATCTAATAACTATGAAAATAGTCAAGGTTCTGAAGTCTACCAATTAGCCGAAAAGCATCAAGTACGCATCTCGCTCATTCCAAGTGTTATCAAAAATAATTTCTTTCAGTACGATTTAGGATATATCGAGACGCAACCGATTATGGTTCGGTCTACATTCCCACTGGATTATGTAACTAATGTTATTATTAAAAGAACATTTGATATCGTATTTTCTATTTTTATGCTCGTCTTCGTCTGTAGTTGGTTGTTTCCAATAATTTCTTTATTGATAAGAGCTAAAGAAAATGGTCCGATTTTCTTTATCCAAAAAAGATATGGTTATCATGACGAAATTTTTAATTGTGTTAAGTTTCGCACGATGATTGTTAATGAAGAATCCACGTCTAAAACAACAGAAGAAAATGATAGTAGAATTACTAAAATTGGAAAATTTCTGCGCAGAACTAGTTTAGATGAAATGCCTCAGTTTTGGAATGTACTAAAAGGAGAAATGTCTATCGTAGGTCCAAGACCTCATATGCTATTAGTCGATGATTTCTATAAATTAAAAATCGGCCGTTATTCGATTAGAAGTGTGGTTAAACCTGGCATTACTGGTCTGGCACAAGTAAATGGATTGCGTGGCGACCGAGAAAACATGGAAATTGAAATGCAAAAGAGAATTCTTTCTGATGCATTCTATGTAAAAAACTGGACCTTAAGTTTAGACATAGTTATCATATTGAAAACGATATTTTTAATCATAGGCGGAGATAAGAATGCGAAGTAAAATCTTTCTAAAAAAATAAAAAACACTAATTTAGCAGCATGTTAAAAAAATTGTTGAGCGAAGTTGGCGCTTACTTTATACTCTTAGGAAAAACAATGACAAAACCGCAGAAAGCTTCGGTGTTTTTCAAATTGTTTTTGCGGGAAATTTACGATTTAGGAGTTAATTCATTTGGTTTGGTATTGTTCACTTCCACTTTTGTGGGGGCGGTTGTAGCGATACAGATGTTTAACAATTTTAGCGCATCAAGTTTCCCGATTCCAAACTCTTTTATTGGTTATGCTACAAAAGTAGTTTTGATATTAGAGTTCGCTCCTACCATTATATCTGTTGTGTTGGCTGGAAAAGTTGGTTCTTACATTGCTTCTAGTATTGGAACGATGCGTGTTACAGAACAAATTGATGCTTTGGATATTATGGGTGTTAACTCACCAAACTTTTTGATTTTACCAAAAATATTTGCTAGTGTAATATTTAATCCGTTGTTAATTGCAATTAGTATCGTGTTCGGGATTTATGGTGGATATTTAGCAGGACTTGCAACGGGAAGTTGGAGTAAAGCGGATTACATCACTGGAATCCAAATGTATATGCCGCAGCATTTTATCTGGTATGCGTTTTTCAAAACTGCAGTCTTTGCCTTTTTAATCGCTACAGTACCAGCCTATTTCGGCTATAATGTAAAAGGAGGTTCGCTAGAAGTTGGTCGAGCAAGTACGCAAGCAGTAGTATGGACAATTGTTTCCATTATTATCATGAACCTTATATTAACCCAAATGTTCTTAAGCTAATGATAGAAGTAAAAAATTTAAAGAAGCAGTTCGATCAAAATGAAGTTTTAAAAGGGATTACAACAACTTTCGAAACTGGAAAAGTAAATATGATTATTGGTCAAAGTGGATCTGGTAAAACTGTCTTTTTAAAAAGCCTATTAAACGTTTATCAGCCTACTTCGGGCGGGATCATGTTTGATGGACAAGATATCAATAAAATGACGCGCGATGAGAAGCAAGTTCTACGGGCTGAAATAGGCACCGTTTTTCAAGGCGGCGCACTCTTCGACTCGATGACGGTGGAAGAAAATATCACATTTCCCTTAGACATGTTCACGAATCTAACTTTTCGAGAGAAAAAAAGACGAGTGTTCGAAGTTATTGGTCGCGTTCATTTAGAAAAAGCGAACCGAAAATATCCGTCAGAAATTTCAGGTGGAATGCAGAAACGAGTTGCTATTGCCCGTGCGATCGTCAATAATCCAAAATATCTTTTTTGTGATGAACCGAACTCGGGTTTAGATCCATATACTGCTAATATTATTGATGATCTACTGCTCGAAATTACCAAGGAATATAAAACAACGACCATTATCAATACCCATGATATGAATTCTGTGATGACTATTGGTGAGAAAATTATTTATCTGCGAGCCGGAGTTAAAGAATGGGAAGGCGATAAAGATATCCTGATTAATGCAGGCAATAAAAACTTGATAGATTTCGTTTACTCTTCAGAATTATTTAAAGAATTACGAGAGTATTTCCTAGAAACTAATAAAACATCTATTGATAATATTATAACAAAACCACATTCTAATGAAGAAAATTCTTAGTATCGCCTTACTTTCAACGGCCATCTGTGCATCTGCGCAGATCTCTTTCGCAGGAAAAGCAAATGTACTTATTCCAACAAGTTCAGCATCCTGGAAAAACTTTAAAACTGCGGCGTCAAATGCTGTAGAACAAAAAGGAAAAAACATCACAGGCTTTAATATTGGATTATCAGCAAAAGTAGATTTGCCTACGTCTTTGTACTTGATGCCAGAAATTTATTACTCTAACTTTAATAATGAAGTGACTGTTTTAAACGACATCAATGCTGAAGAAACTACCATTAAAGCAAAAACAATGAGAATCGATGTTCCTATATTATTAGGATATAATCTTTTAGGAAATACGTTAAGCGCTTTTATAGGTCCTGTTGCGAGCATCAATCTTGCAAAAGATGATAATTTTAACAGTTTCGTACAAAAGGTGAATACGAAAGATTTCACTTTAGGATATCAAATTGGCGCTCAGAGTGAAATTTCTAAATTAGTTATTTCTGCAAAATATGAAGGAGCTTTTTCTAAAGACCAGAGAAAGTTCGTAAATACAGTTGCAGGATCCAATCAGGAAATTAATTACGATAATCGGTCTAGTCTTTTTATGCTAGGTTTGGGTTATAAATTTTAACCCCGATTCCACCCTATTAAAAATCCTCTGAACTAGTAATTCGGAGGATTTTTATTTTCTTCTGGAGTAGTATAGGTTACTGATTGTTGTTGGCGAGCCAACTCTGCGGCTTGCTTTTCCAAATCTTCGTTTTCTCTGCGAAGTTGTTTAAATTCTTTTCTTTTCTCTTCCTGTTTAAGAGCCGTGCCCTTACTGATGTAACCCACGATTCCTCCAAGGATCAAACCAATGCCAATTCCTGCAAGAATTCCCATAAGATTAATAGGTTCAAATAGTTTTACGAAAGAAAACTGAGGCAGCATATAATACAATAGAAATGCTAATCCTAACAGAAGAAAACCAATAAATGTTAAATTTCTCATATGCTTTAAATTAAAAAACCTTTCCAAATTTAAGTAAAATTAAGAAAGGTTAAATATATAAAAATTAAAAAGTGTTATATCTTTCCGCCAGAGGCCTTATAATATTCAAGTGCTTTTGGCATGTGTCGTTCTAAATCTGCTCTTCTTGTATCCGGATTCGGGTGAGTTGACAAAAACTCTGGTTGTCTGTTTCCACTAGACGCCGCTTCCATCCTTTGCCAAAATGGGTGGGCTTCTCTAGGATCGTATCCGGCCATGCTCATTAAATAAAGTCCCATTTCATCTGCTTCTAATTCCTGACTTCTACCATATTTTAACAAAGCGACTTGCGCACCAATTGGATATGCTTGCTGAAAAATCGCCGCCATTTGACTATTTGAAATCGTACTTCCTAAAATTGCGCCACCATATTCTGCGATCATTCCCTGCGAAATTCTTTCATTACCATGACCCGCTAGTGCGTGAGAAATTTCATGACCTAAAACTACTGCCAAACCTGTATCTGTTTTAGTGATCGGCATAATTCCAGAATATACTGCAACTTTACCACCTGGCATACACCAAGCATTAATCTGTTTATCTTCTATTAAATTAAATTCCCATTTATAATTAGAAAGATCGGCCTGTCTTCCAATTCCGCTATAATAATTGTTTGCCGCATTTTTAATTCTAGTTCCTACATTTTGAACACTCTTTGCTTGAGTCGTTCCTGAAACAACTTTTACAGTTGATAAGGCTGTTCTATATTGTTGTAACGCCATGGCCGCAATTTCTTGGTCATTTGCGATCTGCAAAGATTTCCGTCCCGTAATCGGATTTGTAGTACAGGCAACCATCATTGCAGATACAACGCCTATCCCTACTATTTTATTTAATTTTTTCATAACCGTTTATATTTTCTATGCCTAAACAATTTTTATTCCAAATAGGATTTACAATAAGTCTCGCATCATTTTTGCAGTAGGAATAAAAAAAATCAAATGAAAAATTTATTTAATATTTTACTGCTTATAGCGGGAGTGTCAATCGCTACTTCTTGCAGCACCCAAAACTATAGAACATCTGGAAACGTTCAAGCATTATTGGAATCTCAGCATTTTACTTTTATGGCAGAGCGCGCAAATCCAACTAATCTGGATGTTATTAATGTTATGAATTCTTTACCAACTGGTGGTGCCTCCAGAATGTTAAATCTAGACGCTGGATATACGATTGAAATTAGAGATAAAGAATTGAGTGTTACCTTACCTTACTTTGGGCGTTTGTACACGTCAAATATGGATCCTGATAAAAACTCATATCGTTTTACCTCAACTGATTTTAGTATTAATAGAAGAGACGGAAAAAAGGGGAGCTCAATTTTCACCATTCTTGCAAATGATCAGCAGAATATTCGACAAATCAATATGGAGGTTTTCAAGAATGGTAAAACATATGTTTACATCGATGCGAATGACAGACAACCCATTTCCTACGATGGATATATTACGGAAAATACTGTACTGAAGAAGTAAATTCTTTAATTATGGGGTATTAGTGATAGCGTCAGGAAAATTTACGTGTATAATTTATTTTTGCAATAACTGATCTACAAATAATTTTGCTTCTGTACTTGGATTTGATTTCAAGTTAGAAGCATTTTTTTTGTGTTCTTCGTAAAATAATTCCGTCGATTTATTGGCTTTTGTACTTTGCAATATATATTCTTGCACCCAGTAGTCAAATCGTTTCTCAGCCTGCTTTTGCCGATTTTCCTGGAAGGAATTATTTGTCATTTTTAAATTAATGAATTCTTCAATTTTTAAATAAACTTCCTCTAATCCTTGATTATTTAAAGCAGAACCGAGCAGCACAGGAACTTTCCAGTTCATTTCTTTTGAAGGTAAAAAATGAAGAGCACGCAATAATTCAACTTTAGTTTTTTTGGCTTTTAGTCTGTTTTCTTCTTCCACTTTATTAATGAAGATTAGATCCACCATTTCCATAATGCCGCGTTTAATTCCTTGAAGTTCATCTCCACCGCCTATGATCTTTAAAAATAAAAAGACATCGGTAATGTCAGAAACCAAAACTTCACTTTGACCAACGCCCACCGTTTCAATTAAAATAAAATCATATCCAGCGGCTTCACAAAGCAGCATACTTTCAAATGTCGCATTTGCCACGCCACCCAAAAAACCGGAACTCGGACTTGGTCGAATAAACGCATTTTTCTTGGTCGCCAATTCTTCCATTCTGGTTTTATCACCCAAAATAGAACCTTTGTTCAAAGTAGAACTTGGATCGATTGCGAGTACCGCTACATTCTTGCCATTCTCCAACGCTAATTTTCCGAAATTTTCAATGAATGTAGATTTCCCGGCGCCAGGAGTTCCTGTAATCCCAACGCGCACGGAATTGCCTGTGAAAGGCAAAATAGACGTTAACAATTCTTCCGCCTGTTTACGATGTTCCACTTTTTTACTCTCAATCAAAGTAATTGCTTTCCCCAGCAATCTTTTATCGCCGGCTTTTATTCCCGTTATCAGTTCTTGAGTAGAATATGTTTTCATTTACTCAAAAATACAAATCTTTTACGAAATTAATAGAAGCAGAAATCATAGAAAACTTTGGCACATGAGGTTTAGGACGATTTTATGACTTAAAAGAAAATTACTTATTTTTGAGTGAAATAAGATTTAAAAACGATGAAAAACAAAACGGAACGCGATTTTAAAAAGGAGATGAAACCTGCACAATTTCTTACCGTCAGTGCTTTTAGTATTTTAGGAGTACTATTTTCTTGTGGCCCAAAACCTGCGGGGGTTTTAGGAGCTAAAACAATTACGGCAGAACATTTGGCTCAAGGTAAAACGATTTACTACAATTCTTGTGGGAAGTGTCACGATTTGCCAAGTCCTTCTGAACATTCTGCTCAGGATTGGGTAGGAATTATGAATTCGATGGCGCCAAAAGCAAAGCTAAACGACATGCAACATCAAATCGTTTACGACTATATCGTTTCTGCTAAAAATTAAATATTAATCGATGATGAAACCCGAAATCAGTTGGAGTGATTTTGAAAAATTAGATATTAGAACGGGAACAATTATTTCCGTTTTTGATTTTCCTGCTGCAAGAAATTCTTCTTATCAGTTAGAAATTGATTTCGGCGATTTAGGAATTAAAAAATCATCAGCGCAGATTACAGAACTTTATACAAAGGAAGAACTTATCGGAAAGCAGATCATCGCTGTCGTTAATTTTCCAATAAAACAGATCGCTAATTTCTTTAGTGAATGTTTGGTGTTAGGAGTTTATGGTGAAAATCAGGAAGTGACTATTCTAACTACAACGCTACCAGTGAGAAACGGTTTATCGGTCGGTTAAATTTATATGAACAAAATTAAATTATGATTCAAAATATACCTTTAGAAAAAGTGCTTTTCCTTGACATTGAAACTGTTCCGCAATTTGGAAATTGGAATGAGTTAAATAAAACTGATCAATTTCTCTGGGATAAGAAAACTAAACTACAAAGAAAAGAGGAATTTAGTGCAGAAGAGTTTTATAGCCAAAGAGGTGGAATCATGGCAGAGTTTGGTAAGATCGTTTGTATTTCCGTAGGAATCTTAGATAAAAATGGAAAGTTGCTGCTTAAGAGTTTCTACGGAGATGACGAGAAAAAACTTTTAGAAGAATTTGGAGAAGTTTTTAATAGGCCTAAACTTCGAGACGTTGTTCTATGTGCACACAACGGAAAAGAATTCGATTTCCCCTGGATTGCCCGACGATTTTTAATTAATGGAATGCAGCCTCCTTTACCGTTTCAAATGTTCGGTAAAAAACCGTGGGAAATTCCGCATTTGGATACGATGGAACTGTGGAAATTCGGTGACTACAAATCTTTTATCTCTTTAGAATTACTAGCCCACGTTTTCGGAATTCCTACGCCAAAGGATGATATCGACGGCTCACAGGTCGCATCAATCTATTATAGAGAGAAAGACTTATTTAGAATCGTTCAATATTGTGAAAAAGATGTCTTAACTTTGGCAAATGTTTTCCGACGGATGCGTCAGGAAGATTTATTAGAAAAAAGCGAAACCTAAACTTTCCCATAGTAAAATGAAATATACAGACGAAAAAATTACCGAAATCGGTGAAAATATTATCACAGCCCTTAAAACCGTTTATGACCCAGAAATCCCGGTAGATATTTACGAATTGGGTCTAATCTATGATGTACAAATCTCTGACGAAGGGAAGGTAAAAGTCATCATGACTTTAACAACGCCTAACTGCCCTGTTGCCGAGAGTATGCCCGCTGAAGTTCGGCAGACTGTTTCTGAAGTTGAAGGTGTGGTAGAAGTAGATTTGGAACTTACTTTTGAACCTTCTTGGAACAAAGATATGATGAGTGAAGAAGCCCGCTTCGAATTGGGAATGATTTAAAAAAACAAATGCCGGAAATTTCCAGCATTTTTTATTTTAATAAGTATCTTATTCAAATTCGAACATTACCGTTCTCTGAACATCCGGATGAATTGATAAGGCTACCGGACAGTTTAAGGCTGTTTCTTCGATCCAGTTCTTCTGCTCAGTAGAAAATTCCCCTGGTATTCTTATAATGCAAAAAATGGTGCCGATTCTCTTCGGTTCAGGATACGTTGACTTTTTTAATTCGCACGTGGCTCCTGTAATAAAAATTCCTCTTGGCTCTCCTAAAACGGCCACCGCCATCAGCATCGACTGGCCAAAAGAAATTCCAAAAATGTCTGAAGGAGAAAAAAACTCAGACGTTCCACCTTCGCGTTTCGGTGCACAAGTCGTAATCGTAGCACCCGATTTTTCGTGTTGCGAGACTATTTTGAAATCTCCCAAATAAGTCATTGTTGAGGTCATGGCTAAGATGTTTTATTTACCTATAAAGTTAAGTAAAACAAACAAGTTTTTTAAGAAATTGTTTTTTAAATACGGCTTAAAAATTAAAAATATTCTTCGCTTTATTGTAAGCACTTTCAAAGTTTAACAAATTGAGCGAATTTTCAATTTTCTCTACGGCCATAAAATTAATAACTTTTTCCGTCGGCATATTGCCTACCAAATCATCTTTTGCCATTGGGCAACCACCAATTCCTTTTATCGCAGAATCAAACCGTCGACAACCGTTCTCGTAAGCCGCTTTTAATTTAGTATAGGAATCTTCATAGCGGTTATGAAAATGCGCTCCGAAATCAATATTCGAAAATTGTGTAGGAATTGTTTTGAAAAGTAATTCGATTTGCTCGATGGTTCCCGTTCCAGTCGTATCAGACAGTAAAATATTTTTAACGCCGATGTCGCTAAATCGTTGTGACCAATTCGCGATCTGTTCCGACTTCCAAATCTCTCCGTAAGGATTCCCGAAAGCCATCGAGAAGTAAACATTCAGTTCCCGACCATCTGATTCTAAAAGCTCGGTGATCTTCTTTATATCGGTGAAAGCTTCTTCTTGACTTTTATTAGTATTACGATGCTGAAAGGTTTCAGATATAGAAAAAGGAAAACCTAAAATATCTACAGAATCGTGCGCCAACGCTTTTTCTGCGCCACGATAATTGGCAACGATTACCGACAATTTCGTATTAGAAAGCCCTTTATCAATTTCATCCAGCACCGTTCCGGAATCTGCCATTTGAGGAATTGCTTTCGGTGAAACAAAACTACCGCAATCAAGGACATCAAAGCCAACTTCCATTAAACTATTAATGTATTCTATTTTCTGTTGAGTGGGAATAAATTCTCCCCAACCTTGCATGGCATCGCGTGGACATTCTGTTAGAAACATTGCTATTTTTTTGATTTTCTCAAATATACCAAAACTTTAAAAAACAGATAAATTATTTTAGAAATTCTTAGGTGACTGATTTACACTAGTTTAATAGTATTTTGAAACGGATTATACCAAAATAACCACACATTCTTTACCTTATCCTCAGGCTAAAATTTTAACTTTGTTAAAAATACGCACTTATGACAACTATAGATTTTAATTCTGAGTGGAAACAGAAATTACAAAACCGGTTCATTAATTATGTAAAAATATATTCTACAAGTGATCCCGAAAGCGATGCTACCCCGTCTACCGAAAGACAATGGGACATCGCAAATTATATTTTTGAAGAATTAAAAACGCTGGGATTAAGTGAAGTTTCTATGGATGAGAACGGGTATATTTACGCCTATGTTTCTTCTAATTTAGAAAAAGATGACGAACCCGTTGTTGGTTTTATTTCTCACTACGATACTTCTCCCGATTTTAATGGTGAAAACGTAAATCCACAGATTTGGGAAAAGTATGATGGTGACGATTTGCTTTTGAATAAAGAAACGGGTTTCACGCTTTCTCCTTCAAAATTTGAAACTTTGAAAGATTACGTCGGTCAAACTTTAATTACAACAGACGGAACGAGTTTACTTGGTGCCGATGACAAAGCGGGAATTGCCGAAATAGTTACGGCAGCAGAATATCTGTTAGCACATCCAGAAATTAAGCACGGAAGAATCGCTATTGGGTTTACTCCAGACGAAGAAATCGGAAGAGGTGCACATAAATTTGATGTGAAAAAGTTCGGGGCAGAATGGGCGTATACGATGGATGGAAGTGAAGTTGGGGAATTGGAATATGAAAACTTCAATGCCGCGGGCGCAGTTGTTAAAATTCATGGCTTAAGTGTTCATCCTGGTTACGCTTACGGAAAAATGATTAACGCGACTTTGTTGGCCGCAGAATTTATTAAAATGCTTCCTGAAAATGAAACTCCCTCTACCACTAAAGGTTTTGAAGGATTTTATCATTTAATGGATATTAAAGCAGATATCTCAGAAGCAAAGATTCAGTATATTATTCGTGATCACGATGAAGAAAAATTCGAAGCGAGAAAAAACTTCATGACTGAACAAGTTTCTGAATTCAATAAGAAATTTGGAGAAGGGACGGCAGAGATTGAAATCAAAGATCAATACCGCAATATGAAGCAGCAGTTTGAAGGCAAAATGCATATCATCGATATTGCAGAGCAAGCCTTAAAAGACTCGAATATTGAGCCTAAAATCAAGGCTATTCGTGGTGGCACCGACGGGGCTCAACTTTCGTACATGGGATTGCCTTGTCCGAATATCTTTGCAGGCGGGCTCAACTTCCACGGACCTTATGAATATGTCTCTTTAGAATCAATGGCGAAAGCAGTAGAAGTGATTATCAACATTGCCGGCGCGATGAAGAAAAGATAAAAATCATTCATTTAGAATTGAAGCCATCACGAAATTCGTGGTGGCTTTTTTATTTTAAATTGCACAAAAGTTTAGAAGACTAATTAATCGAAAAAGACTTTATAAGCCAAATGAAGATTCATTTCAGATTATAAACAAAGGATATCACGATCTTGTTCACAGCCAAACGACCGTCCCATCAACTTTAAAAACTCCTTTTAAGATTCAAGGTCGGTGCTTTGAAGTGAACGTTTTATTATTTGAATTGTTATGTTCATTGAATCGCTTTTCAACATTAGAAGTATATCCGACGTAATTAATTAGTTAGTTTTGAGAAAAGAGGGATCAGTCACAAAACTTGGGGAGAAATAAAAATGAATTTATAATTTTGTAGAATGTTACATGAAACAGAAATCCTTAAATTACTCCTACCAGAGTTCTTAATAGACCATTTTGAGATTGTGAAATTTGAAGAAGAAAATAAGATTTTGCATATTTATTTTGAAGAAAAAAGTTCGATTCCCCAAGAATTTTCTTCCTTAATGCTACAATCCAAAGGGTTTTTGCCAGAAATTACTGTTGATGACTTTCCATTGCGTGGTAAATCTGTAAAACTTCACATAAAAAGAAGAAGGTGGACGAATAAAAATTCGGGGGAAATACTTCAAAGAGATTGGAATCTCATCGCTAAAGGAACTCGCATGACAATAGATTTTGCAGAGTTTTTAAAAAAAATCAGCCGATACTAAAGCTCTTCCTTGCAAGACAATTGGTGAACTTTACGGCGTTGATGGAAAGAAATTTCAAAGGCAATACAAAGAATCCATTAGCGATTACAAAAACTGGAATCAAAAACCCCATGCTGAACATTACGTACTTTTTCCCGAAAACCTTTCTACAGAGCTCTCTTTAGATGAAGTGGCTTTGTCTGATGGCGAGCTATACACCGTGCTTACCTCAAAACTAGCAAAAGGCAGAAAAGGCAGTATTGTGGCCATTATTAAAGGAACCAAGTCTGAAATAGTCATTGATCATTTATTAAAAATAAGTCGAAAACTGAGATTGAAAGTTCAGGAAATCACTTTGGATATGGCAGGTTCTATGAAATTGATTGCGAAAAGATGTTTTCCAAACGCGATACAAGTAATCGATCGTTTCCATGTTCAAAAACTAGCGATCGAAGCGTTGCAGGAAATCCGTATTAAACATCGTTGGGAAGCCATGGACAAGGAGAATGAATGGATTGCTGAAACCAGATCTAAAAATAATCCAATGCCTCTTGAACTTTTTGAAAATGGAGACACCAGAAAACAACTTTTGGCCAGAAGTCGCTATTTACTCTATAAAAGCAACGAAAAATGGTCTGAATCTCAACAACTAAGGGCACAAATACTTTTTGAACATTATCCGGATATTGAAAAAGCGTATAGAATACCTGATCAACTACGGCAAATCTACAATCAGCGCATTACTAAAGATATCGCAATGACAAAACTTGCTCATTGGTTTAGAGACGTGGAAAATACAGAGTTTAAGTCCTTCAGAACAATAATTAGGACCATTACACTTCATTATAGTAATATCCTAAACTACTTTACAAACAGAAGCACCAATGCCAGTGCAGAATCGTTTAACGCGAAAATAAAAAACTTTAGAATGCAACTCCGCGGAGTAACGGATAGAAGTTTTTTTCTTTTTAGATTAACCCAGATTTTTGCCTAGTCCCCAAGTTTTGTTCTTGATCC
>JBBSRZ010000042.1:0-20607 GCA_038242555.1 Flavobacteriales bacterium
AATAGGAATATCTAATGTTTCTCGTAAATCTATTCTGGTGATCATTTATAATTTTAATTAAAAGTAAAGGTCGAAAAATTCTCTGAAAAATGCTTGTCTAGGAACTTAATATTAGGTTCGAAGTTCACCAAAAATAAGTAAAATTTTCCTCAGCAATTTTGTCATTGATATTATTAATTAAAGAAATATATAAAGTTTTATCTAATAATTTTTAATAATAAAATCATTAATCGTAATATTGCAATATAGAATTGTAAATATGGGGGCGAGTAAAACGGAAAACTTTACTGATAAACAAAATGATTTGGCAAAAATTGCGAAAGCGTTAGCACATCCAGCGCGTATTGCCATTTTAGAACACCTTCTGAAAGTCAATGAATGCATTTGCGGGGATATTGTTTCAGAACTTCCGCTGGCTCAACCAACCGTTTCGCAACATTTAAAAGAAATGAAAAACGCTGGGTTGATCAAAGGAACAATAGACGGCAATTCTGTTTGTTATTGTATCGATGAGAAAACCATTGAAAAACTTCATTTGTATTTCAAAGATATATCTACAAAATTATTGGCGTTAAACACTTGTTGTTAAGTCTGACTATTATTAAGGATTGTTTCCTAAAACTAAATAAACCTCTAATCTCTAACCTTTACTTAAAAAAAATCACAATGAATACCAACGACGAAATAAAAGAAATGGTCAAGCAAAAATACAGTGAGATTGCTTTACAAGATCAAGACACGAACGCTTCTTCTTGCTGCGGCAGTGGCGGTTGTACGACAGAAGTTTATAATGTAATGAGCGATGAATATAATCACCTTAACGGATATAGTGCCGATGCTGATTTAAAATTAGGTTGCGGATTACCGACCGAATTTGCTAAAATAAAAGCTGGAAATACCGTGGTGGATTTAGGTAGCGGAGCCGGAAACGATTGTTTCGTAGCAAGACATGAAACGGGCGAAACCGGAAAAGTAATCGGAATCGATTTTACGCCAGAGATGATATCCAAAGCGCAACTTAATGCTGATAAACTTAATTATAACAATGTAGAGTTTCGTTTAGGAGATATCGAAAATATTCCAACCATGAGCAATATTGCTGATGTGGTCGTGAGTAACTGCGTCATGAACTTGGTTCCTAATAAACCGAAAGCTTTTAGCGAAGTTCACCGAATTTTAAAAGTTGGCGGCCATTTCAGTATTTCTGATATTGTTCTAACTGGTGAGCTTCCAGAAAAAATAAAAAACGCAGCCGAAATGTACGCTGGTTGCGTCGCAAGTGCGATTCAGAAAGAAGATTATTTAGATATTATCAAAAATTCTGGTTTTAAAAATATAGTAATTCAGAAAGAAAAGCCCATCATTATCCCAAATGATATTTTGAAAAACTATTTGGATGAAGAAGAAATAAAAACTTATAATTCCAACAAAAATATAATATTCAGCATCACCGTTTATGCCGAAAAACTGGATGAATGTTGCGGTCCAACTTGTTGCTAAAATTTAAACATTTATTATTAAAATGAAAAAAGTCCCAGTTGAAGAAGAGTTAATATTCTTTCTCTACAATTAAGATTAATTTAACTTTCAATTTTCGCCCTTTAAGTAAAGATTCATTAAATTTGAGTTAATTAAAAAATTAGAATTATGGCACATATCATGTTACACGGCGAACCCGTAGAAACGATCGGACATTTACCAGAAGTTGGAAGTTCTATCAGAGATTTCAATTTAGTAGGAACTGATCTACAATATAAAAGTAATAAAGACTTCGAAGGAAAAAAGATGATCTTCAATATTTTCCCAAGTGTTGATACTGGCGTTTGCGCAATCGCTGCAAAAAAATTCAATGATAAGGCGGGAAAACTTGAAAACGCAGTAGTTTTAAACGTTTCTAAAGATTTACCATTTGCACTGAAAAGGTTTGGAGATTCCGAAGAACTTAATAACGTCGTAATGTTATCTGCTTACCGAAGTGAATTTGGAAAAGATTACGGAGTTGAAATGACAGACTCACCAATGCATGGACTTTTAAGTCGCGCAGTGATCGTTGCAGATGAAAACGGAAAAGTGCTATATAATCAACAAGTTGCTGAAATTTCAGACGAGCCAGATTATGATGCTGCCTTAGATGCTTTGAAATAATAATAGATACTTAAAAAAGATTCCTTGTCAGTGTTTTAAACTGGCAAGGTTTTTTATGAAAAAAATCAATAATACAAACACAAAAATAATGGAACCGATCACCGTAGAAATTACCATCTTGAAACCTGTCGCAAAAGTGTGGGATTATTTTACCGAACCAGAACATATTACGAACTGGAATTTTTCTAATGATCAATGGATTTGCCCCAGCGCAGAAAATGATCTGCAGGTAGGCGGAACATTCGATTATAGAATGGAGCAAAAAGAGGAAGATTATGGTTTTAACTATCGCGGAACTTACGACGAAATTATTCCTTTGCAAAAAATTAATTATCATTTTACCGAC
This sequence comes from Flavobacteriales bacterium, assembly GCA_038242555.1. Classification (GTDB taxonomy): domain Bacteria; phylum Bacteroidota; class Bacteroidia; order Flavobacteriales; family Weeksellaceae; genus Kaistella. The sequence goes on from JBBSRZ010000042.1 coordinate 2,492, forward strand.
GGTCGAAAAGTAGAAGTTTTCTTTGAAAGTCAAGAAGGTAATATGACGAAAGTAACTCAAATTTTCGAACCAGATCCTGAACAACCGGCTCAAATGCAACTAGAAGGTTGGTACGGAATACTCGATAATTTTCATAAATACGTCGAAAATAATTAAAGGCATTCGGCGCCATTTAAAACCATTTTAAAAATATTTACGTATTTTTAAAAAAAATAATCTCTATGGAGCCGATAACTATTAATATCACAATTCTCAAACCCATCGAAAAAGTTTGGGAATATTTTTACAATCCCAAGCATATTATGAAGTGGAATTATACCACGCCGAATTGGCATTGTCCAAAAGCAATTATCGATTTTAGAGAAGGTGGTTTATTTGATTATCGCTTAGAATTTAAAGATAAAAGTTTCGGTTATAATTTTTCTGGTGAGATTCTCGAAATTAAAGATCAGGAATATGTAAAAACTCAGTTAACAGACGGCAGAATCATTCAAGTTTATTTCAATAAAATAGATGAAAATACAACGGAAGTTGTAGAAGTGTTCGAACCCGAACAGCAATATTCCAGAGAGATGCAAAGAGTTGGCTGGTACGCGATCTTGGACCGATTTCATAAATATGTGGAAAATAATTAACCACAATTTCTTTCAATATAAAATATGAACAATAATATATTTCCCTGTCTTTGGTTTAATGGCGACGGAAAAGAAGCCGCAGATTTTTATTGTGAAACCTTTGACGGAAAAATTACCGCAGATACTCCCGTTGTTTTGAATTTTGAACTGTTCGACCAGAAATTCATGTTTTTAAATGCCGGTTCACAGTTTGAAAAAAATGGATCAATTTCATTTACGATCTTATGCGAAACTGAAGATGAACGTACTGAGTATTGGACGGCACTAATTGAAGAAGGAACCGTTCTTAAAGAAGTTAATGAAAACGATTTGAACAGTAGAGTTGATACCGTTCTTGATCAATTTGGCGTCACCTGGAATTTGATCGTGGACAAAACGCTAATCGATCAAAAAATAATTCCGACTTTATTGTTTAGCAATCAAAACCAAGGCAAAGCCGTAGCCGCGGAAATTTTTTATACCGATATTTTTTCTGAAGGTGATTACGAAAATGTTTTAAAAGAATTTGAAATCAGTGAAATGAGATCCGAGGAAATTCTACAGAATGGATTCGTCGGTCATTTTAAAATTGCGCATTACTCCCTCATTTGTGAAGATAATTTAATTGATAATCAATTAGATTTTAATGAAGGAATTTCTTTGGTGGTCATGACTGATGACCAAGTAGAGACCGATCATTTATGGGATTCACTTCTCGATAATGGCGGTAGGGCCTCGATGTGTGGTTGGTTGAAAGATCAGTTTGGCGTTAGTTGGCAAATTGTTCCCAAGAAATTGCTAGAATTAATGAACGATTTGGAGCAACCTCAAAAAGCACAGAAAGTGGTAGAAGCAATGATGACCATGCAAAAGTTTGACATTTCAACTTTAGAAACCGCTTATAATTCTTAAACCTTCGGCGTAAGGTTTGTTGCAGTTTTCGGCGTAAACAATATAGATATGAAGACTCAAAATAAATCAGACGCAAAGTCGAAAGTTCCCAAAGATGGTCTGTTTCCTGAAATCATTAAACCTGATTACGCTGGCAGCAATAAATTACTCCATAAAAAAGCACTCATTTCTGGCGGGGATAGCGGAATCGGTCAAGCCGTCGCTGTTCATTTTGCTCGTGAAGGCGCAGACATCGCGATTATTTATTTGAAATCGGATAAAGACGCAAAAGAAACTCAAAAGTTAGTTGAGAAAGAAGGGCGAATTTGCCTTTTATACAAAGGTGATCTTAACGATAAAAAATTCCGAAAAGATGTTATTTCGAAAGTTAAAAACGAGTGGGAAACTCTTGATGTTTTAGTTAATAATGCAGGTGTTCAATATCCGAAAGATGAATTAGAAAACATTACAGATAAACAGATCAACCACACTTTCGACACTAATATCATCTCAATGATCAGTTTCACTCGAGACATTTTTCCACTGTTGAAATCAAAAAGCAGAATTATTTGTACGACTTCAGTTACTTCATATCGCGGCAGCGAACATCTCATTGATTATTCGGCAACAAAAGGTGCGATCACAACATTCATACGTTCGCTCGCCGTAAATTTAGCCTCCAAAAATATTTTAGTTAATGGTGTGGCGCCTGGACCAATCTGGACACCGCTTGTTAAAGAAACTTTCGAAGATTTAAAATCGTTCGGAAAAAAAACTGCTCTAAAAAGAGCCGGCCAACCTTCAGAAGTTGCGCCCGCTTATGTCTTTTTGGCCTCAGAAGATTCAAGTTTTATTACGGGGGAAATTATTCATATTAATGGTGGCGATTACGTTGGCGGCTAAAATTTGAATTAAACTACTGACTTTATAAATACAAAAAATTATGGAAACTTTAAATTACGAAATTCATATCAAAGCACCTGTTCAAAAAGTTTGGGATACTTTATGGCATCCAGAAACGTATCAGATCTGGAGCCAGTTTTTTGCGCCTGGATCTCAAATGGAATCTGACTGGGAGGTAGGTGGTAAAACTTATTTTACCGATAAAGCAGGTGAAGGAATGGTTTCAACAATTCAAAGTCTAAACGAGCCTTACGAAGTGGTCTTTAGCCATTTAGGAACTGTAAAAGATGGAGTAGAAGATACGGAAAGCAGACTAATAAAAGAATATAGCGGAACGGAAGAGAAATATTTTCTGCGTGCTATTAATGAAAATATGACGGAACTTCGCGCCATTGTGCACACCAATGCTAATCATGACGAATCCGTGAACAATGGTTTTAATCAAGGGTTTAACATGGTTAAAACTTTAGCAGAAAGCTGATGAAATTATTGTCAATCATTGCTATAACGTTTATTCTGACTTTAGTCGCTACTAAAATTTTCGAATGTTTCTGGAATTTCTTATTTTCTGGAAATTTAGCGCTCGCAGTATTTATCATTTTCACGGGCCTGGCTCATTTTAAATATCAAAAAGGAATGGCGATGATGATTCCAGATATTTTTCCAGCCAAAATGTTCTTGGTTTATTTAACGGGCATTTTAGAAATTGCTGCGGGAATTGGTTTGATGTTTCCTGCGCTCAGAGAATTAACTGCCATTTTATTGATTGTATTTTTTGTTGTTATATTTTTTGCTAATATTAATTCCTCTAAGAAAAGAATTAATTTATTTAAAGCAGATTTCACCGGTCCCGGAATGTCTTATTTATTGAAAGAAAGATTACCGATGCAAATTATCTTAATTGCCTGGACTTGGTTTTTCGGAATATACTTATCCTAAATATTCAATTTAAAAACTTTAAATTTCTTACTTTTACCACCCAATTAAAAGGTTGAAGTCGCTGTTATAATTGAATGAAAAATTATTATTACTTTCTCGGTGTTAAAGAAAATGCTTCTGAGGAAGACATCAAAAAAGCCTATCGCAAATTATCCCTAAAATACCACCCTGATAAAAACCCTGACGACGATTTTTTTGAAAATCGCTTTATGGAAATTAAGGAAGCGTATGAAATGCTTATCGATGCTGAGAAACGCAGGATTTATGATGATAATTTAGGTCACCAACAAAGAAGTTATCGCCCGAATCTTCCGCCTACCATTAAATCATTCACCGTTAATAAAGTTAGGGTTCAGAAAGGAGAAGAAGTCATTATTAGTTGGCAAACACAGAATGCTGATATTGTTAAACTTTTACCGTTCGGCTTACAGAAAGGATACGGAGAAAAGGCGATCAGAATCACCGAATTTAAAGACGGACAATTTCAGTTATTATTACATGTTACGAATTCGCTTTTGAATAAAACGATTGTGCAGGGAATAACAGTTACGGAAATATTTGAGAATAAAACTGAGGAATTTCGAAGTGACGTTGAAAACCTTTTTAAGAAAGAAAAGTCCACATTTGGTAATCCACATGGAATTCCTAGAGTGGTTAGGATTGTTATGTTTCTGATCGTAATCGTCTTTTTTATATATGCAATGCTGCAGAATATGTAGGACAAATATTACTTTACGATTAAACCATCTTTAATCGACCTGGGCATTTCTTGCAACGTTTTCCTTTTTTGAATTTTTTACAGCAATTCTTTTTAGCACAAAAGAGGTCTTGTTTCATTTCGCTAAAAGGCATCAGTGGTGATACTTTAAATGGAATAATCTGAATATTCATCTTGCAAAGATAATGTTTATTTAGAATTACTCAAAATAAGATAATTCAATTTCAAATAAACTATATAAGATTTATCAATTGTGGTACTGCCTAAAAATTTGTATTTTTACGAACCTTTATTTCAGACAAAATCTAGTAAAAATATATGAATACCACCCAATTTGTAAATCGTCACATTTCTTTGAATGAAGCCGATACACAAGCAATGTTAGAGAAAGTAGGCGTTGCGAGTATGGAAGAATTAATTGGTCAGACCATTCCGGATTCTATTCGCTTAAAACAAGAACTCGATATTTCAAAGCCACTTTCGGAACAAGAAATGTTAGCGCATTCGAAAGACCTTGCAGCAAAAAATTTAATGTTCGATAATTATATCGGTTTCGGATATCACAATACCGTTTTGCCAAGTGTGATCCAAAGAAATATTCTCGAAAATCCATCTTGGTATACCGCTTATACGCCTTATCAGGCAGAGATCGCTCAAGGACGATTAGAAGCATTATTAAATTTCCAAACTGTGGTGTGCGATCTAACTGGATTTAAATTAACGAATGCTTCGCTGTTAGATGAATCTACGGCAGCGGCAGAAGCAATGCACATGTTTTTCGAAAGCAGAACAAAAGTTCAAAAGAAAGCAGGTGCTAACAAATTTTTAGTTTCAGATTTAGTATTTCCTCAAACGATCGCAGTTTTAAAAACAAAAGCAGAAGGTTTAGGAATTGAAATTATTATTGGCGATTACAAAGCTGATGAAGTAGATGATTCTTATTTCGGTACACTTTTACAGTATCCGGGAAAAAACGGAATTGTTGACGATTATTCCGAGCGCATTCAATATTACAAGCAATTCGATTTACAAGTAGTTGTTGCTTGTGATCCAATGGCATTAGTGAAATTAAAATCGCCCGCAGATATGGGCGCTGATTGTGCCGTAGGTACCACGCAACGATTCGGGATTCCGATGGGTTATGGCGGTCCTCACGCTGCTTTCTTCGCTTGTAAAGAGGAATACAAACGTGATCTTCCTGGAAGAATTATCGGTGTTTCACAAGATGCTTACGGAAAAAGAGCGTTGAGAATGGCGCTTCAAACCAGAGAGCAACATATCAAAAGAGAAAAAGCGACTTCAAATATTTGTACCGCTCAAGTCCTTCTTGCTGTCATGGCAGGGATGTACGCTGTTTATCATGGACCAGACGGCTTAAATTTCATTGCCGATCAAATCCACTTTAAAGCAATGGCGTTGAGAGATGGTTTAAAAACGTTAGGATATGATGTGGTAGAAGAATCCATATTTGATACGGTGAAATTTAAAATTGAGGAAGATCAAAAAAGCAAATTACTTCTTAAGATGCGTGATCATAAAATCAATTTGAATTTTTTCTCTGACGGTTTTGTAAGTATCTCTGTAAATGAAGCGTCGACGGAGGCGAAAGTTCAAAATTTATTTGATGCTTTAGCAGGGTTTTTAGATAAACAGAGTTTTAAACTTGAATTTAAAGAAGAAGTTGAAATTCCTGAAGAATTTTTGAGAACAGATGAAATTTTAAAAGAAGAAGTTTTCAACAGATATCATACAGAAACAGAACTGATGAGATACATCAAGCGTTTAGAAAGAAAAGATCTTTCTTTAACACAGTCGATGATCGCCTTAGGATCTTGTACGATGAAGTTAAACGCTGCCACCCAAATGTTGCCTTTATCTTGGGCAGAATGGGGAAGTGTTCACCCATTTGTACCAACTGAACAGGCCGGAGGATATCAGATTTTAATTAAAGAATTAGAAAAAGATTTAGCAGAAATCACTGGTTTTGCCGGAACTTCATTGCAGCCCAATTCTGGTGCGCAAGGAGAGTATGCTGGTTTAATGGTGATTCGTGAATACCACAAATCTCGTGGCGAAGGACACCGTAATATCGCCTTGATTCCACAATCGGCGCACGGAACAAATCCTGCATCTGCAGTCCTTGCCGGAATGAAAGTGGTGGTCGTTAAAAATATCGAAAGTGGTGAAATTGATTATGAAGATTTAAAAGCAAAAGCCGAACAACACAGCGCTAATTTGGCTGCAGTGATGATTACATATCCTTCCACTTATGGTTTCTTTGATGATAATATTATAGAAATTACAGATCTAATTCATGAGCACGGCGGACAAATTTACATGGATGGCGCGAATATGAATGCCCAAGTTGGTTACACATCGCCTGGAAATATCGGCGCAGATGTTTGCCACTTGAATTTGCACAAAACGTTTGCAATTCCGCACGGTGGCGGTGGACCTGGTGTTGGCCCGATCTGCGTGGCAGAGCATTTGGTTAAATTTTTACCAAGCAATCCGAATATTAAGGTTGGTTCAGAAGAAGCGATCGATGCCATTTCTGGTGCGCCTTACGGTTCGTCACTGGTTTTAAATATTTCTTATGCATACATAAAAATGCTGGGAACAGCTGGTTTGAAAAAAGCCACGGAACATGCAATTTTAAATGCTAACTATCTGAAAGAAGTTTTGGGCGAACATTTCCCAATTTTATATTCTAATAACAAAGGCCGAGTTGCCCATGAATGTATCGTCGATTTCCGTCAGTTTAAAGCCTTAGGAATTGAAGTTGCAGATATTGCAAAACGTTTGATGGATTATGGTTACCACGCTCCAACAGTGAGTTTCCCAGTTGCAGGAACGTTGATGATTGAACCAACAGAATCTGAAAGCAAATCAGAATTGGATCGTTTTGCCGAAGCATTGATCTCCATTAAAAGAGAGATTGATGAAATCGCGGAAGGATCTGCAGACATTTCCAATAACGTGTTAAAAAATGCACCACATACTCAGGAATTAGTAATTTCTGATGATTGGGACAAACCATACAGCCGTGAAAAAGCGGCTTATCCACTGGATTGGGTGAGAGAAAATAAATTCTTCGCTTCCGTTGCTCGTGTAGACGAGGCGTATGGTGACCGGAATTTAATATGCACATGCGCACCGATAGAAAGTTATATGTAATCAAAATTGCATAATAATAAAAATCCTGAAGTTGATCTTCAGGATTTTTTTTTGAAAAAATTGAAAGCTTTTAAAATTATTTATCTGGGCAGCATTTCCGCCTTCCACTCCCGCTTTTTTGTTCCACTAAGTTCCACAAAAAGAGCTCCGTTCAAGTCGGGCTGCAATTTTCGCTTATCAAAAAATGACACTTAGTTATTAAAATTTATCTTTGATATTCACTATTCACCATTCACCATTCACCATTAACTTGGTTTTTCTGCCTCTTCTGCATCTTAACTGCTTGAAAGAATAAGGAAAGTAATTAGAAAAATCAGATTTTCATTTTATAAACTTTTTATTACTTAAATTTAAGACTTATTTTTGGTCTTGTATTATGATTTTAAACAACCTTTTTACGCATCAACGCACGGGAAATCATCCCGCTACCTCGGCTTCTCGCACCGATTTCCAGAGAGATTTTGACCGTATTATTTTTTCTGCTTCGTTTAGACGATTGCAAAATAAAACACAGGTTTTTCCACTTCCGGGAAGTGTATTTGTACATAACCGCCTCACGCATTCTCTAGAAGTTTCGTCTGTTGGCAGAAGTTTAGGAAATGCTATTGGCGAGTATATATTTACTGCTTATAAAAGCGATTTAGATGAAAATGCACAGACTTTTTATCAGCATAATGTACATAATGTAATTGCCGCTGCTTGCCTTTGTCATGATGTGGGAAACCCTGCTTTTGGTCATTCTGGAGAAGATGAATGGCCAGTTACTTTGATAAAAACGAAAAAGATTTAAAGCATAAATTCAATGAAAAAGAGTGGGCTGATTTAGTCAATTTTGAAGGAAATGCAAATGCGATCAGAGTTTTAACTCATCAGCAAACTGGAAAAGATGAAGGTGGAACGCAACTAACTTACACCACTTTGGCGAGTATTGCAAAATATCCTTGTGAAGCGATCGCAAAGAAAAAAGGAATTATCCATCGAAAGAAATTCGGCTTCTTTCAAAATGAAAAAGAAACATTTCTAAACATAGCGAAATCAGTCAATTTAAAACAGGAAAGTGAAGATCCTACTATTTTTAAACGTCATCCTTTTGTTTGGCTCGTAGAAGCAGCAGATGATATTTGTTATAACATCATCGATATGGAAGATGCACATCGTTTAGGAATTGTTTCGACAGATGATTGTGAGAATTTATTTTTTGATCTTATAAAATCAGAAAATGGAAATACCAGAAGAGTAGAAGATAAACTAGGTATTTTAACCAATGCCAACGAGCGGATTTCTTATCTCCGTGCAAAAGTGATCAATGCATTAATCAATAAATCAATTCAATTATATCAGGAAAAATTTCCGGAGATTTTAAATGGAACTTTAGATCAAGCCTTACTCGAAATTTATAAAGAAGACAATCCATCCTTTAAAGAAATCGAAAGTTTTTCAATCGATAAAATTTACAATCACAAAAATGTTATCGAAATTGAAAACGCTGGGTACAACGTTATGTATGAATTGTTGAACCATTTTATTCCTCCCATTTTGAAAGAGAAATCGCAACGTAAATCTTATGATAAAATGGCCTTGAAACTTTTACCAACTCAGTTTTTATATGAAGACGGAACTGATTACCAAAAAGTTCTTGGTATTATAGATTTTGTGTCGGGAATGACAGATAATTTTGCGACGGATTTATACCGAAAAATCAAGGGAATAGATATCGGAATGACGATGTAAACTCATCAAATTTTAATTATCTTTATCCAAAATCAAAAAGATTTAATTTAACCAATAAAAAAAGACCAATGACTTATTTAGGAATTATTATCTTCTTAGCACTTGTTGTTTTGTTTGCTTCGTTTTTTACCGTGAAGCAAGCAACGGCCGCAATTGTTGAACGTTTAGGAAAGTTTCACGTAGTGCGCCAATCTGGTTTGCACTTAAAAATTCCATTTATTGATCAAGTTGCTAAAAGAATGAACTTGAGAATTCAGCAATTAGATGTTATTATTGATACCAAAACTTTGGATAACGTATTTATCAGAATGAAAGTTTCTGTTCAGTACCAAGTTATTGCAGGTCAAGTAGCCGATTCATTTTATCGTTTAGAAAATCCAGAAAATCAAATTACGTCTTACGTTTTTGACGTAGTAAGAGCGGAAGTTCCAAAGTTAAAATTAGATGATGTTTTCGTAAGAAAAGATGACGTGGCAATTGCTGTGAAAGGAGAACTTCAAGAAGCGATGCAAAGTTATGGTTATGATATCATCAAAGCGTTGGTGACCGATATTGATCCAGATGAGCAGGTTAAGCATGCGATGAACAGAATTAATGCTGCTGAGCGTGAGAAAACTGCCGCTGAATATGAATCTGAAGCACAGAAAATTAGAATTGTAGCCGTAGCGAAAGCAGAAGCAGAATCTAAAAAATTACAAGGTCAAGGTATTGCTGATCAACGACGAGAAATTGCCGCTGGTCTAGTAGAGTCTGTAAAAATGTTGAACGAAGCGCATATTAATGCACAAGAAGCTTCTGCATTAATCGTGGTAACTCAGCATTATGATACACTACAAGCGATCGGATCAACGAATAAGAGTAGTTTAGTTTTATTACCAAACTCCCCGAATTCCGCGAGCACATTATTAAATGACTTAATGGTTTCTATGGCTGCCACACAGCAGATGGATGAAATTAAATAATATATTTAATTAAACATATTCGAAGCCAACTTTTAGGAGTTGGCTTTTTTGGTTTATTTTTTTTAAAATGCTGTAATGAAAATTTAAAAAAAAGATTTATTTAGGTAATTCAGAACTGGAAAATAATAATATATTTACAAAAAAAATATATGAAAAAAATCAACTTTTTTGGATTTTTGGCAATCCTGTTTTTGGTGCAGTCTTGCGTGACTAAAGTACCGATGAATTCTGAATATTTATCGAAGCCGTCGAAGGTTGGGATATTGGTTAACGTGAACGATCCTCAGAAATACAGAGAAGGTTCACAAGGTTTATTAGATCTAGCCGTAACATCTGGCGACAAATACCAACCGTTGTTAGATCACGCCAAAAAGCAAATCGACCGTAAAAATGAATTAGTCAATATTTATGCTGAAACCTTAAAAGCAAAAGGAAAAGAAGTTGTGATCATCGATGAAAATTTCAATCCTAAAGAAGCCGAGAAATTCAAAGGCGAAAAACAAGATGGCAAGAAATACTACAATTATGATCTGAGATATTTGAAAAACAAGTATCAGGTCGATGACGTGGTCTTTGTGAATGTTAACTGGGGTGTTATCATCAGTTATTACAGCATGATCGAAACTAGTAGAGCTGGGTACACTTACCTATCGAATAGAGTGATCAATCTAAACGATAATTCTTTATATTTCGCAAATGATAATGTGCAAACTGAAGTTATTAAAGGCAAATGGAATGTCGCTCCGAATTATGAAAATGCCATCAATAAAATTGGTGAGACCATGAATAAAGCGATTGAAGTAGAAAGAAACGTATTCAAATAATTTTCACTTTCATTCTAAATTTAAAAAGCCCGAATCACTTCCGGCTTTTTTTATGCTTTAAATTTTTGTTTTCCAGTGAGAAGTTCAAAGAACATTTTGAAGTCGGAGATCAAACTCCATAATGGATATTTGAAAGTTGCTGGTTGGTTCTTTTCGAAAACCGCATGACTGAACCACGCAAATCCATATCCAAAAATAGGAATATACCATAGAAATCTATCTTTACCAGATTGGAAAACGTAAATTATAACTGCGAAAAGCAGCAACGTTCCCGCAAAGTGGAAAATTCTGGTCCACATTTTTGAATGTTCTGTAAGATAGAATAGATAAAATTCGCTGAAAGTTTTAATTCGGTCTGCCATTTTTTACTTTAAATCACCAATGTTGTTTTTGTGCAACTTACTGTTTCTATATCCGTAAGAAAAGTAGATCACCATTCCAATTCCGAACCAAATTAAAAACCAGAACCAGTTATTATGAGTCATTCCTGTTAATAGATATAAACATGAACTTAAACCCATCAGAGGAATTAAAGATAAATTTTTAATGATCGTTAAAATACAAAGACCAATATTGACGATGATGAAAAAGAACATCGAAATTTTAAATTCTCCTTCCAGCGGATCATTCCAATCCATTAAAGTTTGAAAAAATTCTGGCTGCCAAAAGTAGAAGAAAGTAAGTCCACCCAGAAATAGGAAAGGGAAAATAATTCTTGAATTAATGTAAGGCATGTGGAATCTTCCAGGCAGTTTTTGTTTAGCAGGCAATAAAAGAACTCCGCCGCAGACAAGCACAAACGCGAAGATCGTCCCAATACTTGTAAAATCTAAAATGAATGATTTGTCCGTAAATAATATAGGAACTCCAACTACAATTCCGGTAATAATCGTCGCAAAAGACGGCGTTTTATATTTCGGATGAATCGTCATAAACTTCTTGGGCATCAAACCGTCACGGCTCATCGCATACCAGATTCTCGGTTGTCCCATTTGGAAAACAAGTAGAACGGTTGTGATCGCTACAATTGCACCTAGAGAAACCACGAATTCCATCCAAGCAACATTGGCATTAGTTTTTTCAAAGATGAACGAAAGTGGATCTCCTACGCCTTCGAATCTTCTATAATCGACCATTCCTGTTAATACCAGCGTTAATATAATATAGATCACGGTACATAAAACTAAAGAAATGATCATTCCGCGTGGTAAGTTTTTCTGCGGGTTTTTCGTTTCCTCTGATAAAACACTTAACGCATCAAATCCAATATATGCGAAGAACACGCCTGAAACCGCACTCATCACGCCGGCAAAACCATTGGGCATAAAGGAACTTTCGCCCGTCACCACACTGGTTGGAAACCAATTGTCAGTATTAATGAATGCAATACCTACCGCGATGACAAGAACAATGATGAACAATTTTAAAATAACAAAAATATTATTAAAGTTTTTGGATTCTTTAATCCCAACATAAACCAACCACGTAATTAATCCATTAATAACCAATGCGGGAACGTCTAGAATAACTTTTAAATTGCCGATTAACGGAGCATTATTCCACGCGTTTAAAAGATTCTGGTTGGTCGAACCACCGAAAAATGCTTTTTTTGCTTCGGGATAACTGGTGCTCAAATATTCCGGAATGTTGATTCCAATTCTGCCCGTGAAACTCGTAAAATAATCAGACCAAGAAAAAGCGACATATATATTTCCGAAAGAATATTCCATGATCAGCGCCCAGCCGATAACCCAGGCCATTAATTCACCAAAACTTGCATAAGCATAAGTATAAGCAGATCCGGCGGTCGGAATTCTACTTGCAAACTCAGCATAACACAATGCGGTAAAACCACAAGCAAATCCACAGATAATATATAAGATGATTACACCTGGACCACCACGAAAAACGGCTTCACCTAATGAACTGAAACTCCCAGCGCCGATAATCGCCGCAATACCGAAAAACACAATATCCCATACGCCTAATACTCGCACCATTCCCGAAGAATGATCGCCCGCTTTATATTGTTTTGTTCTAAAAAGTTGGTTCATCTTATTTCTTTAATTTACACAAATGTAAAAGAAAATTTTAAAAAAGATAATTTTTCGCAAATTTTATACTAAATCAGAGCATTTTGTTGTTGTATGATGTTTCAATTTTCATAAAACTTGCTTAACGAGAAGCGTAGTAAAAATTTATAAGATTATGGAAGGGCCAATATCTTTTTCGGCTTTTTAAAAAACATTTAAAATTTAAGTTCGTAAATTAATAATTCAAATTTTTAGATAAATATTTACTTAATAATCAGAAGAATAAAAGTTATCCACAATTCCACAACCCACAAATAAGTTTGTATAAGCAATAACTTTTCTCTATTTTCGTTGATTAAATGTGGAAAAGCGTTTTCAAAAATTTGATTCGAAATACCGTTCAACCTTTTCCTAAAACTTCCCCGAAAATCAGGATTAAATGAATTCAAAAAAAATCTTAATCGCATCGGCGATTTTTTATTTCGGCTTATCCGAGGCACAACAATCTCAATATTTCAGCGACCGCGAAAATTACCGTTTTAATTTAGCGGAAAATCTTTACCAGAATAAAATTTACAACGCTTCTCAGTTTGAATACGCTCGACAGTATTTCTATAATGAAACCCTTTCGAATTCTAAGAAAGAAGCAGCACAGTTTTTCGATAACGTCATCGGCGTAATTTTACGTAAAAATCATGCTGAGGAGGGATTAGATGCATTTATTAAAGAATATCCAAACTCGGCCTATTTTGCGCAGGCAAATCTTCCGTTGGCTGACTTTTATTTGGCTCAAAAAGATTTTAATAAAGCCTTAGAAACTTTAAACAACGTTAATCAATATCAACTTTCTCGCGAAGAAAACACGCAGTATATCATGAAACTCGGTTACGCGAAATTCATGACCGGCGATTCTCAAGGTGCAATTCAAGCTCTCGACGAAGCCTATAAAACCAGCGCAGGTTCTGACAAAACTGATATCGGTTATATGTTGGGACATTTATATTATGCTGATGGACAGAATGACAAAGCGTTTACGTACTTCGACGAAATTAAAGACAACGACAAATATGCTCGGGTTGTAAAACCATACTATGTGCAGTTGTATTTTAATAACAAAGAATACGATCAGGCAATTATAGAAGGGAATAATTTATTAAATGAGAATATTTCTGCTGATTATAAGTCAGAAGTGCACAAAATGATTGGCGAGAGTTATTTCATGAAAGGTGATTACGATTCTGCATATCCTCATTTAAAAATTTATCTGGAAAGCAAAGCAAATCCATCGGAAAGTGATTTATATGAAATGGGCTTCGTGTCGGCGCATCTAAAAAAATATGACGAAGCCGTTTCTTATTACAACCAATTGCTCAACAGTAATTCGGCAACGTCGCAAAACGCTTATTATCAATTAGGAAATGCTTATTTAGAAGTCGGTAAAAAACAAGAAGCGCTTTCCGCTTTTCGTTCGGCTTATCAAATGACCTACGATGCAAAAGTTCAGCAGCTGGCGCATTTACAATATGCAAAACTGAGTTATGAAGTAGGAAATCCGTTTGAATCTGCTTCAAACGTCATTCAAAATTATATTTCTAAATATCCGAACAGTGCGGATACGAAAGAGATGAAATCTCTTTTGGTGAAATCTTATTTGTACTCTGGAGATTACAAAGGAACTTTGGCGGCGATTGATAAAATGCCGAATTCCACACCAGAAACGGACAAAGTCGATCAAGAAGTTTCTTACTTAATCGGAACGGAAGAATTTAATAAAGGAAATCTAGACGCCGCTGAAAAGTATTTTATGCGAAGTTTAGAATTCAACATTAATAAAGAATTTAACCACAGAGCGACGTATTGGTTGGCGCAAACTTATTATCAGAAAGCAAATTATCCGTCTGCGATTGTGCGATTTGAAAAACTGCAATCTGAAAACTTCCCAGAAAAGCAGCAATTAAATTACGATTTAGGCTATGCTTATTTTAAATCGAAAAAATTCGACAAAGCAAAATACTATTTCAGTGCCTATTTAAATAATCCAAAACCGGAATTTAAAAATGATGCAGAACTCAGATTGGCAGATACGTATTACGCAAATAATGAACTGAATGAAGCGATTGCAATATATGAGAAATCAGAAAGTGCAGATGATTACACGATGTTTCAAAAAGCGATGGCTTTAGGTTTTAAAGGCGACACCGTAGCGAAAATTGCGGAATTAAAAAAGTTAATTGCACAATACAAGACATCTGAATATTTTGATGATGCTCAATATGAAATTGCGACGGCTTACGCAGCCAATGATGATTTCAAAAACTCAAATGATTATTTCGGCCAAGTCATTAAAACCAGTAATGATAAAGATTTGGTTGCAAATTCACAGATCTATCGTGCGCAGAATTACATTGATCAAAATGAAGATTCTAAAGCCTTATCAGAATTAAAGTCACTTGGAAATCAATATAAAAATACCGCGTTTGCCAGCAAAATAGTTCAAGCTGCTCGACCGATTTTTATTAAAAATGGAGATGTCTCAGGATATCAAACGTTCGCTCAAAGTTTAGGTGTTCGAATCGATGCTTCTGAAATTGATGAAATTAATTTGAATCGTGCGAAAACCTTCTATGCTAGTAAAGATTATAAAAATGCCATTCCACTTTTTGAAAAATATTTAATTCAGAACCCAACTGGTGAAGGTTTATACCAAGCACAATATGAATTGGGTGAAAGTTATTTCCAAACTCAGAACCTGACTAAATCTTTGTTGGTTTTACAAGAAGTGGCTCAGGTACAGAATGATTATCAAGAAGATGCTCAAACCAGAATAACCCAAATTTATCTGGCTCAAAACAATAGTAAGGAAGCGAAGAAATATCTGACGTCGCTTTCCAATTCTACCAATGTAAATGTGAAAAACTTTTCGAATGTAGAGTTAATGAAAATTTACGCGGACGAAAAAGATTTCA
This sequence comes from Flavobacteriales bacterium, assembly GCA_038242555.1. GTDB lineage: Bacteria > Bacteroidota > Bacteroidia > Flavobacteriales > Weeksellaceae > Kaistella. The sequence goes on from JBBSRZ010000042.1 coordinate 18,250, forward strand.
GAAAAGCAGAAACATTGGCAGATTTAGTTTTGCAGAATCAGAAGAATTCGGCTTCGGTAAATGAATTGGCCAAAGTCATCAAAGCCAGAAGTTTAATGAACAATGGCAAAGACAATGATGCAAAAACTGCTTATACGGCTTTAGAGAAATCTTCGAATACAGAAGTTGCGGCCGAAGCGTTGTTTGCAAAAGCATTTTATCAAAACAAAGGAAAAGCCTTTAAATCTTCCAACGAAACGATTTTCAAACTGGCTAATAATTACGCCTCCGAAGAATATTGGGGTGCAAAATCTTTGATTTTAATGGTTCGGAATTATATAGGATTAAAAGATAATTACCAAGCAAGTTATACGGCCGATCAAATTATCGCCAATTACGGAGACTTTCCAGAGATCGTGGCAGAAGCAAAAGAAGTAAAAAAACTAATTAAGAAATAATTATTGTACAATGAAAAATGTATAATGTGCAACGCCGTTGGGCAGTACTTTATACATAGTACATTATACATCGTACAAAATACAAAATTAAATGAATAAGAGAATTCAACATATATTTTTCATCGGTTTGCTATTTTCCTCGACCGCAGTTTTTTCTCAAATTAAAGAAGAAAAACTGATTCTTGACCGCAAGCGTGAACCAGAAGTTAAGAAAATCGAAAAGAAGAAAACTTCCATCGATGCAGAAAAAAATTATCCACCAGAAGAGAAATCGGCAAATCCGCCTACTTACGATATTACCAATGTTCCTGCGTCTTCTGATTTTAAAACATCATTAATTCAAGGTGAGGATATTTCGCCCAAGTTCGATGCAGAATATCAGAACAACTATTTCCAGTTGGGAATGGGGAATTACGGGAAAATACTAGCCGATGGAACTATTTCTACCGAACTTGAAAACGGAATGGAAGTAGGAGGTGATGTTCATTTTCTTTCAACCAGCGGTTTGAAGAAAGTATATGCATGGGATTCGAAACAAAGTACCGCGAATGTCGGAGCATTTTTAAATTCTTACGGAGAGTTAGGAAAGTTCAGCGTGAATGCTGATTATGGTTTGAATGATTATAATTATTACGGGATTTATGCTTTTACACCAGATGCATCGAATTTAGATTTAAAGCAGAAGACCAATCGTATTAAATTAAATGGTTATTATGATTTTTATTCAAATGAAATTCTGAATGATGTTCGCTTAAAGTCATCTTTTCTGGGCGATCACTTTGGCGCAAAGGAAAGTCAGGCAGAACTTCTAGTCAATTTATCAAAGCACGGAGTAGAACTTCCCGCATTTGATGACGTAACCTTTAATGCAGATTTTGGAATTAATTTAGAAACCTTAAAATCAGATTTTGATTTACTCGATAAAAACTCTTCTCAATATTTGAACGCGACTTTAGCACCGAAAATAACGTTCTTCAGGGAAAATTCTTATTTGATGATCGGTTCAGACTTTTCATTTCTGAATGCTAAAAATTCTAATATGATTTTAGCAGAACAAGTGAAAAAAAGTAAAACGTATTGGTTTCCAAAAGCAGAATTGCAATTTGCGGCTGCAGATGAATTTAAATTTTATGCTGGAATTACCGGAGGATTGCATTTGAATTCCTACGCTAATTTATTGGAGCAGAATCCTTATTTAGTTTCAGATCAGGAATTACGGGCAACGGAAACGAAATATAAATTCTATTTTGGTCTGCGTGGAGATATTGATCAGCAGATCAAATATGATTTTCGTGGAGGATTCGGAAAGATAAATGATATTTTATTCTTCCGAGCCAATGGTTTATATAATGATGACGTAAATTATAGCCGTCCGGCTTATGATTTTGCGAACACGTTTTCGTCTGTTTATGATAACGGAACGATCAGTGAAGCACGAGCAAGTGTGCAATATTTTCCTTTGGCAAATTTATCTCTTGATGGAGAATTGAAATTTGAGAAATACATGCTGGACAATTATAAAAACATCTTTAACAAACCTTTGCTTACAGCCAGTTTCGGTGGTAAATATTCGATGTTAGATAAGAAACTGGACTTGGGTGCGAAAGTAATTTTTGCCTCCGACCAGACGACTAATTCATTTGAAGTAAATAACGATGGTTTTAATCCGAACGTTTATACCTCGTCAGAAAATGATAATGACAAAGTTGGCGGTTTTGCTGATTTAAATTTGTCTGCAGAGTACAAAGTTCACAAAAATTTCAGTATTTTTGCACTCGGTAATAATCTACTAAACACCCAGTATCAAACTTACAAAGGTTACAAAGTTTTGGGAGCACAGATTTTGGGTGGTGTGAAGATTAGTTTCTAGGAATTAAAAAGGCTGCGTAGTTCAACTGGATAGAATATCAGATTTCGACTC